>QHZV01000453.1 GCA_003224785.1 Acidobacteriota bacterium | reverse complement strand
CATTAACCTGCTAGTGAAGCTAGGCCTCGGGGCGGCCTTGGCCGCCGCGTTGGTCCGCTCGGTCGAATTCAAGTCATTGCTTTACCGTGAGCAGCGCTCGGTTCGCGATCGAATTTATTTTGTGTTGTGGCTGGTGATTTCCGAATGGATCGGCAAGGCGCTCGCCGCGGGTGTTTGGAGGTTCGGAGCCACTCCCAGCCCGATTGTGGGCGATCTATCCGTTGAGACCACGATTCTATTGGGCGCGCTGGCAGGTCGGTTTGCCGGGATTATGGGCGGCGCACTTCTGGCGCTGCCGGCATTATTTAGCGGCGCTTGGCTAACCCTTCCGCTCTACGTTCTGATCGGGCTAATTTCCGGCCAAGTACGAGAGTTTGCTCCCAATCACGAAGAAATTTGGAAGTTCTCGCCATTCAACTATTTGAGCCTGGTGCGCTGGATTCGCCGCGCCGAACCGCGGCCGCGCCTGGGCGACTGGCAGGTCATGTTTCTCGTGACCATCGTCGGACTTCGTTTTTTGCAGGTCGAAGCTGCTCGTTTCATGCCGGGCGACATTCCCCAACCGCGCTGGGTTGAAGCACTTATCTTCGCAACATCAGTGACCGTCATCGTGATCGAGCTAAAAATCTGGAACGGAGTCCGCCTGCAGATCAAGTTGGAAGAACAGGAACGCTTACTTCTACAGGCCCGCATGACCGCGTTGCAAAACCAGATCAACCCTCATTTTCTGTTCAATACGTTGAATTCAGTTTCTTCGCTGGTGCGCGTTGCCCCTGATACTGCGCGGGAACTCATCCTCAAACTGGCGACCATCCTGCGCCGGCTGCTGCACAGCAGTGACGCATTTGTTCCTCTTCAAGATGAGATTGACTTCATTGACAACTACCTCGACATCGAAGTCGTGCGTTTCGGTCGAGACAAACTCCGGGTTGTGAAGGAACTGGATCCCGCATCGCTCGATGTCATGGTGCCGAGCATGCTCCTGCAGCCTCTGGTTGAGAATTCGATCAAGCACGGCCTTTCTTCGAAAATTGACGGCGGCAGCATTTACCTGCGCAGCCAGATTGCGGATGACCACGTGAATATCGAAGTTGAAGATGATGGCGTAGGAATGGCGTCGGCGCAGTTGTTAGAGCGTCCAACTGGCTTGGGCGAGGGCGGAATCGGAATTGCCAATGTCGCCGAGAGGCTCAAAGTTCTCTACGGCGAAACTGCCCGCATGACCATTGACAGCCATAACGGTACTGGCACGCTGGTGCGGCTTCGTCTTCCAATTCTGCCAGAACTCCTCATATTGCGGAATGATCTTTGACGTGCAGAAGCGGGCGCGTGCGGCGTCTCTGCACTCCTTGCCCATTTTGCGAAGTCGCGACTCGTCACTGAGAATTTCAATCGCGTAGCGCGCCATGGTCTCGACGTCGCCGATCTTGGCGAGATAGCCGCTCTTGCCGTGCTCGATCACTTCCGGCACGCCGCCGACATCGGTCGCGATCGGCACGACCTCGCAAGCCATGGCTTCAAGCGCAGCGAGGCCGAAAGATTCCAGCTCGCTCGGCAGCAACAGGATGTCCGCGATTCCCAACTTTTCGTAAACCTGTTCGCGCTTGCCGAGGAAAATCACGTCATTGTGAATGCCTTTTTGAACCGCCAGCCATTCAGCAGGCGAGCGGTCGGGTCCATCGCCCAGCAGAAGTAACTTCGCTGGAATTTGTTTTCGTACGCGATCAAAAATCTCGATCACGTCGGTGATGCGCTTGACTGGCCGAAAATTCGAAACGTGCATCAGGATGCGTTCGCCGTTAGGCGCGTATTCCTTCCGGGCTTCCGCGAAATCCTGACGCCTTGTATAGATGTCGCAGTTCACGAAGTTGTAGATCACTTCAATGTTGTTTTTGACGTCGAATTCTCTCAGAGTTCGTTCTCGCAGATACTGCGAAATCGCCGTCACGCCGTCGCTCTGTTCAATGGAGAAACGCGTGATAGGCAGATAAGAACGGTCTTGTCCGACCAGTGTGATGTCGGTACCATGCAGCGTCGTAACAAATGGCAGCTTTCGTTTTTTCGGTCCAGCGGCCAACATTTGCCGCGCCAGCAGCGCGCTCACAGAGTGGGGAATTGCATAGTGCACATGCAATAGATCAAGCTCATACAGCTCCGAAACCTCTGCCATCCGCGTCGCCAGCGCCAAGTCGTAAGGCGGATACTCAAACAGCGGATACCGCGACACCTCGACCTCGTGATAGTGAATGTTGGGCGAAGTCTGAATCAGCCGGATCGGCTGCGCGTACGAGATGAAGTGGACCTCGTGCCCCCGCTGCGCGAGTTCCAGACCGAGTTCCGTGGCGACTACACCACTCCCGCCATAGGTGGGATAGCACGTAATCCCGATCTTCATGGGCATGGGGATTCGATGGTCATAGTGACTCCGAGATTCACAATATAAAGGGCTTACCTAAACCCGGGACGCTTTAATATCTGGAACAAAGGACTGCTTCCTGTC
>QHZV01000040.1 GCA_003224785.1 Acidobacteriota bacterium | reverse complement strand
GGGAGCGATCACATTTTGGCGAACTGTATGAGCAGAATTTCGATCGAGTGTATGCATTCATGGCGCGGCGGGCCGCCAATCGCGAACAAGCGCAAGACCTGACCGCCGAGGTTTTTCATCAGGCGCTCGCGTCCCTTAACAATTTCAAGTGGCAAGGGACGCCGTTCATCGCATGGCTGTATGGGATTGCGGCCCACGTGCTGGCGACCCACTGGCAAGGGATGGGCCGCGATCCTGAGGAGCTCTCAGAAGATTGGGACCGAGGCGGCGCCGACGAAATCGAGCGTCGGGCGATGCTGGCTGAACTGGTGCAGGCCTTGCTGCCGGATCAACGCATGGTAATTGTTCGGCGATTCATCGAGCAGCGCAGCATTCGAGAAATTGCACAAGAACTTGGGCGCAGCGAAGGAGCGATCAAGCAACTACAACTTCGCGCGCTAGAAAATCTCCGCGAGAAAATGGGAGTGACGCTATGAACCGACAGGCGATGGCAGACGAACTCGATCAGCAAGTTGAAATGCTGCTGACAGGCAAGCGCATCGTTGGCACGAAATCTGAGCCGTTACTGGCACTCGCCTCCGAGTTGCGAATGCTGCCAACTCCCGAGTTCAAAAGCCGCCTCAAGGACGAATTGGTGGAGCCGTGTCCTGCTACTGCGCCCCCGGAATTGGTGAACTTCGAGCAAATACAAACATCGGTTCTCGCTGGGATTACACCGCTGTTTGGCGGCAAGGGGGCCGGACTGTTGCCTGCCGATCACCGAAGCTTCCTGGTGTCATTCGCGTCGCATGCGGCTTTGATAGCGC
Organism: Acidobacteriota bacterium; assembly: GCA_003224785.1. Lineage (GTDB taxonomy): Bacteria > Acidobacteriota > Terriglobia > Terriglobales > Acidobacteriaceae > Gp1-AA145. Next base: position 4,504 of record QHZV01000040.1, on the reverse strand, counting down.
TCATCGCTTCGGGAATATTCGTTGTCCGCCGGCCCTTTCTGAGTCCAACTTCTTCCGTTTCCGAATTAACGTATCCACTTGCTGGACACGGCGGCGGCGGATCGGGTGACCGCAGCGTAATTCAAGCCACACGAGGAACCCCGCCGAAGTTCAGCGACGAGCAAATTACACCGCCGGCGATTGTGGTCCCGAAATCGGAACCGAGGTTGCCGGTTGATGCTACTGTGCTTGGCCCGCCGAATCTGAAGTTGCCTGAGTCAAATCGCATCGGCGACCTGGTTTCATCGAACATCGTGATGCCCTCGAATGGAACCGGAGGTGGAGGCAGCGCTGGCGACGGCAAAGGAACGGGCCTGGGCCGCGGCGAGGGCGCTGGAGTTGGCGCCGGGAGGGATATTGGAGTTGGTGGCGGGCCTTACAGACCCGCGATGGGGATCACGGCCCCACGCGCCATCTACGATCCGGAGCCCGAATATTCGGACGAAGCGCGCAGGGTGAAACATCAAGGCGTAGTGGTGCTGGCGCTGGTGGTTGATCCGCAGGGCCACGCCCGCGACATTCGCGTGGCGAGATCGCTCGGCATGGGTCTGGACGAAAAGGCAATTGAGGCAGTCAGAAAGTGGCAGTTTAATCCGGGCACGAAAGACGGCGTGCCGGTGGCAGTACAAGTGAGCGTGGAAGTGAATTTCAGGCTGTATTAAAAAAGCGATCAGCACTCAGCCAAAAAGGCCAATGCCTCTCCTGCACCAGTTCCGTGAGGCGCATTATTTTCCACAGCGGATTGCAACTCTAGACATCTCTTTACCGAATCTTTACGCAAATTCCTCGTTGGGGCGCGTCTGTAGAAAGAGACGCGGCGAACAAACCTCGTCCGCGCAATTTCTAACTTAGGAAGGTCCTTATGCAGACGAATCATGCGGGAGTATGGGAAGACTTGTACGTAGCGGCGGTGCTCGAGACTGATCCCAACAAGATTGCAGATAAAATCTCTACCGCACAAGATGCTTTGCGCGAACGCTGGCATGAATTGCGGGAAGTGCCACTCGCGCGTGATCGGGAGAAGCAGCGAGTCGAGGATGCAATCCGGACTTTGAATATGATTTGCGTTAGTGAACTTGAACGCCCCGCTTAAGGCACCTTCAGCTTAGGCGCGCGAAGGATACGGCAGACACGATTTCCATCGGGTGCAGCATCATTCGATGACCCTTACTTGCTGCTGTTCGATGGAGAAATAACTCTGCCGTATTCGCTCGCCCGCGCCAAGCGATCGAACATGTGAAAAGTATCGACAGAGATTTTGCTGATTGCCTCTTCGCCGTCCCGTTCTCGCCTTAGATATGTGGTCATCACGCAAAGAATATATGGGCGGTTCTCGAGAAAAATTACACCGGAGTCGTTGCGCACGCCCTCGAGCTCGCCGTCTTTGTCGGCTATTTTGAGGTTTTCGGGCAAGTCGCGCGGAATCCACGAATTCTTTTTCGTGCTGAGGAGCTTGAAGAAGTCGTCGGTCAGAGATTTGTTCAGCACCTTGCCTCGATAAATAGCGTCCAGCAGTGTCATCATCTCGCCAGGAGTCGAAATATTTTCGCGGCCCTCGCCGGCGGCTTTTAAATCCATCATCTTGCGACGCAAACGCGTGTGCGTCAGGCCGAGCGAATCCAGCAACGAATTGACGTTTTCCATCCCGAGGCGATCAATCAGAATATTCGCGGCGCTGTTGTCGCTGACCGCCGCGAGCATTGTCGCAAGGTCGCGTAAGGTGACTTGCGTCACTCCCGGTGTAAGGCCGTTCATAATCGGGCTGTCTCCAACCAGGTCAACGCTCTTGACGACGTACAGATCGGTCAGTTTCAGCTTGCCTTGTTGGGCTTGCCGATAGAGTTCCGCCAGGACTGCGATCTTGATGGAGCTTGCTTGCGGAAAAACTTCATTCTCACGCAACTGGTACTTCTGCCCACTGGTAAGGTCTTCGATCGCGACTCCCATTACGCCGTCCAGATTGTGATCCACCTCAGCAATCGACGCTTCCAGTTTTTGCCAAAGAATTTGCTGTTTGACAGTGGCGGTGTCGGAAGAAGTTTGCGCGGAAGCCGTGGACAGCAGCATGAGAGAAACGATGATCCATCGCAAGAGGAAGTCCTCCGAAGACGGGAATTATATCGGAGTGCAGCCCTCTGAGACCCATGTCTCGCAAAATCGGTGAGACATAGGGGACCCACAGAGTGGAGCGTGAACACGATCTTTGAAACATCGAATCGATGGTGTACGATGGCCTGCTTTCCTCGATCTCGATGTCTAGTGATAACCCGTGGGCGCAGGTCGCAAGGCGAAAGGCACGCACCGGATGCCTGGGCTGTTTATGGCAAGTTGCCGTCGTGCTCGTGCTGGGCGTGGTTCTCGTCATCGCGATCGCGGGACTTTTCTATCCCTGGGCTTTCTATCTTGGCGGGAAATTTCACATACTCCCGATGTGGCAAGGCTGGGGTAGGGCACACGCAAAAAGCGGAGACTACCTGCTGTGGATTCAATTTGAGCCCACGCCACACGGCAGCCGACTCATCATGCGCTCGAATTTGACGGGGATTGCTTATCTGTGCACACCGCGGGGCGAACAGCTCCGGATGCACATGGGCGGGAGCATGAGGCCCCATCTGAATCTCTCAACCGATGGCGAAAAGATTGATCTGTACATGGACCACTGGCCGGTGCTGACCGGACAGTTCATTGCCGACCATAGTCCTTACCTGGAATTTCGCGGCAGTTGGCGCAACCCGAATCTGGTGATGGATGACCATGGCAGCATTGGCCGAGGATTTCAGCCGGACGGTACGGTCTATCGCGGCCATGGGGGAAATCGGCCGTACATGGAAGAAGTCGTGCCGATCACGTTTACCGACAGTCCTCATTCAGAGTTCGATAAAGCATGTGCAGCTTTGCGGCGGTGAGTTGGCAAAGCTTGGGTACTCGGGATTCTGCCTGAGTCGAAGCCCAAGTTGAAAAGGCGTTCTACTTCAAAGCCACTACGGTTTGGTGAAGCAGGAGATTGGCCGCGTCGGCCAGAGTCAAATCATCAGGCACACGCTGAAAGCCGGTATGAACTTCTTTTTGCTGTACACAAATATTCTTGAACAGCAGTGCTCTTCCACGCATGTTAACTGTGAGTTCAGTCATTTCCCAGTCGCGTTGCGCGATCTCGGCGCGTCTTACTGTGAATTGCCCGCCCCGTTGAAGGTGCCCCAGTAAGCCACCGCTGAACTTCACGTCGTTCACCAGTTGACCGACAATGCTCACAAGCCGCTGCTGTTTCGTATCCACCCACATCTCTCCTGCCATCTGCTGAAGCACTTTGCCTTCCCGTGAAGGTGGCCGGAAACGAGGATTGGGCTTAAACGTCAATTTGGTTGAGTTGCTGTTTTGCCCGGCGTACTCAAACACAAATGCGTCGGGGATCATCTGGAGAAATGTGTTGCACTGCTCCATGTCTTTACGGCGGGCTTGTTCTGCCTTCCGGTGTTCCTCTGAATTTTGAGAGAACCTCAGAATGCGCGCCGCTTCGCTGCTCTCGTCTGCTGCGCTCAGGGGCTTACCAGCCACGGCGAGCAGGCGATAAAGAGATCCATCCTTGGTTTCGATAACTGCTCGCGTCTCGTGCTTTCCATCTGATTCTTTTTCTACTCGATATTTCCAACGGACCTCAGAATTCGCGGGAGGATGCAACTCATTGTGAATGACAGATCTGACCAGTTCGGCGGCTGGCAGTTGGGCTGGCGTTGATTGAGTCAGTCCAAATCGCGAACCCATGAGCAGGAACGCAGCGGCAAGCAATGTTCGTGAGTGGGGGACGGTCACGGGTTCGCTCCTCGGCAATTCTTAGACGCTGAAAACGAGCTTCGAGACTAAGAGACGCGTCCCAAGACTACGGAACTAATGCGATGGGAGCATATACCCATGATGGGGTAGCAATCCCAGGGAGATCACCCACTAAATAAGAGGACTGAAAGTACTTGTAAGTTAAGGATTGCCGACACGAGTAGCGTTTTGTGAGGTGGAGGAGGTCCAGCCCACACTGAACTGATGCGGGCTGGATGCTTTGAAACAAGGACTAGGCTACTCTGCGCGTCTTCTCTTCTCGCGCAGCCTTCTTTTCTGTGAACAGCTCAATCATGGCTCGATTGAACATGGGAATGTCAGATGGCTGACGGCTGCTAACCCAATTGGAGTCGTGGACCACGTCCGAATCCTGCCACTTTCCGCCGGCGTTGCGGATGTCGTCCTGAATGGTGTGGTAACTGGTTATCCTCCGGCCTTTGACCAAACCTGCCGAAACCAGAAGCCAGGGGCCGTGGCAGATCACGGCGATCGGCTTACCTTGACGGTCTATTGCGCGCACGAATTCTTGTGCACGAGGTTGCACGCGCAAGTGGTCGGCGTTCACGGCTCCGCCTGGAAGGAGAACGGCGTCAAACGTTTCGGGATCGGCTTGATCGAGTGTGGCGTCAACTGG
>QHZV01000468.1 GCA_003224785.1 Acidobacteriota bacterium | reverse complement strand
GTGGACTGGATCTCCTGCTCGAGTCCATTCGGAGGAACGACCTGATGAAACGTGATTCGTAATTGACCGTTTCGCGAAAACCGCCGCGCCGGCCTGACCTCGAGCACAGTGCCTTTCAGACGGCTTCCTTCTGGCAAGTAGAGTTGATTTCCAACCACGAGCGGCTGGCTGACGACGGCCTCGACCGGATCGCCTTTTTTGCTGGTCGCGGAATTCAGCGGAGTGGTCAACCAGGCGTGGACCGTCCCACCATCCGGGGGCAAGGTCCCGATTTGTGAGACCGTCTGTGGCTTCAGCTCCTCGGAGCCGAAAGCGAGCGGCACCTGAACGTCAGCATTGAAGCTGGTGCCCGGATCGAGATATTGCGGCCGGTAGGGCGACTGGGTAAGCGCGAATCTTTCCAGGCGATGCATCTTGCCGGGCTCGGAAATTTGTTTTTTCATGTCCGCGATCTGCTGCTTCACAGCCTGGCGCGCCTCGTTCAACTTTCCTTTAGCTTCCTCCTTGCCCTCGCCCAACTTGGTTTGTCGAGTCCGCTTCGCCGGAACAAACTGCAGCACCCCGGCGCCTGGCGAAACCACTGTCTGGATGGGCACGCGACGGCCATCGGGCATGGTGAGTTGATCGAACTCGACCCCGATCTTCCGTTCGGGAGAAAAGTCAGCGTTCATTGCCGAGAGCGTGCGCATAGACTTCGAGACGTCACCGATCTCGGTGATCTTCCCAGTGACTCTGCTGCCCACTGGCACCAGCAGCTTGTCGAAGGAATAGATCGGCTCGGTTGTCGTCCCGCCTATCGGCTGTCCCACACGGCGAATGCGCACTTCTTTATTGAGCGCGATCTTCAAGGGCGTGCCGGGGGCCACTTGCAGCGCGATCGAAGGCTTGGACTGGGCCGGGGCTGGAGTTTCGGATTTTTCCGGACGGTGCTTGAGCGTTTGTCCGCTCAGACCGATGGATAGCACAAAGAGAACACAGGGAATACTAACGAAAAGAAAACGACGCATTAACGGGATCCTGAGGCTGGCCTTGGCGTGAGGCCGGTTCTTTTAATTCTACCGAAAGATTACACGCTTGGCACCGCGGCTTCGGCCACGAGGATGGATAGATCGGAGGCTGACTTTCACGCGTCATTCCGCGTCTTGCATGACCAACTTAAGAATTTCCCGCGATTTCAGCCAGGCAGGACGCTGCGTACTTAACTATTTCAGGATACAGCGGCATACTCATCACCGTCTGACAAGCCCATTCTGTGTGCGGCAAGCTTCCTTCTTTGTAGCCAAACTCCGCAAATGCTTGCTGCAGGTGAACTGGCCGGGGATAGTGCACCGCGGTTTGCACGCCACGCTCTTCCAGATCTTTCCGCACTTCATCCCGGCTGCCTGCAACATATGCGACGAAGAGGTGGTAAACGCACTCTGCTTCCGGACTGTCCTCGGGCAAGGTTACGCGGGTATCCGCTAGCGTTTCGCGATACAGGGCCGAAAAACGTTGCCGCTTCGAAGTCCACTCGTCGAGATGCCGTAATTTCACATTCAGCACCGCTGCCTGGATACCGTCCATCCGATAGTTGTAGCCGACATATTTATGCAAGTATCGGGTAGTCTCGCCATGACTACGCAGCGCTCGGGCGAGCTTCGCAACTTCGTCGTCGTTGGTCGTGAGCGCTCCGCCTTCGCCGTATGCACCCAGGTTCTTACCC
>QHZV01000460.1:2033-3518 GCA_003224785.1 Acidobacteriota bacterium | reverse complement strand
GAACCCCGCCATCGCAGCGGCGCCTGCTTTCCCAACTGATCCGCCCACCACCAGCACGTGGCCGTACATTCCTTTATTCGAATCGCGAGGACGCGGCTTTAGTAGCACGGCGACATCCGCCGGCGTAGTCAGATTTAAATTCAGCGAAGACTGGATTGCTTCATCTGGCGAACCGATGGGCACAATGATCGTTGGGCCCATGCTTAGATTTCCGAAAACGTGCGCTGGACGCGGCGCGGTGAACGTGACGATTGCATTGGATCTCGACACGGCGCCGGTTTGATTTCCCACCAGGTCGGCATCTGCGCCGGAAGGGATATCCACGGAAATCACGGGAGCCGAGGCGGCGTTGATCTTTGCGATTGCTTCCGCGTAAACGCCGCTTACCGGGGGACGAAAACCAGTTCCCAGGATCGCGTCAATCACGGAAAGATCTGCAAGCGCGAAGCAGACGACCGCGAGGGTGCCCCACCCTTTGCCGGTCTTTTGCGCAAGGGTGGGGATTTTGATTCCTTTAACAGGGCCTGATAATTCGCCGCAGCATCGCCTTTCAATTCCTTGGCATCGCCGAGCAAGAGCACGCGCACTTCCCTGCCCGCGTCACGCAGTTTGCGCGCAACCACAAAGCCATCGCCACCATTGTTCCCTTTCCCGCAGATCACTGCGAAGGTCTTCGCGGCGGGATACGTGATGAGCGCAAATTTAGCCACTGCCGAGCCCGCATTCTCCATCAGCGTAAGCGATGGCAAACCAAATTTTTCGCTGGTCACGCGATCGATCTCGCGCATTTCGGAAGAGGTGACGATCTTCATGGGAAGGCCGGTCAGCAATCGCTGTAAGCCTTCAGATTAAAACAGAATTGGACTTGTGGTGAACTGAGGAGCCGCACGGGCGGCAACGACCGTGCGCCACATTTAATTTTTCTGAAGCATGCTTCAGTCCGCCATGCTTGGAACAGGCTTCCCTGCGCGCTCCATTGCTTGCACTTTGCTGTGGTGACGGCTGTAAGTGAAGTACACCACCAGCCCTATTGCAAGCCAGACTACCAGCCGAATCCAATTCCACTTACCCAAGCGAAGCATCATGTAGCCGTTGAAAAGGATGCCGAGAATCGGCACCAGTGGTACCCAAGGCGTACGGAATGGCCGGGCCTGGGCAGGATTCGTGCGCCGCAGCACCATGACCGCCATGCACACTATCACGAACGCCAGAAGGGTCCCGATGTTAACCATTCTTCCAATGTCATCAATCGGCGTGACGCTCCCTACCGCAGCGGCGAGAAGTCCGACCAGAATGGTGTTCTTCCAGGGGGTGCGCCACTTGGGATGGATATCGGCGAAGAATTTCTTTGGCAACAGGCCATCATTCGCCATTGAGTAGAGCACACGCGTCTGGCCGAGCAGCATCACCAGCATCACGCTCGTGAGTCCAGCCAGCGCGCCCAGTGTAATGATGTGAGAAGCACCGCTGAGTCCTCGATCGAGG
>QHZV01000460.1:1449-2025 GCA_003224785.1 Acidobacteriota bacterium | reverse complement strand
AAAACTCCGGCGACGAGAATGTAAAGGGCAGTGCAGATGAGTAGTGAAAGAATGATTCCGACGGGCAGGTCTCGCTGCGGATTTTTAGCTTCTTGCGCGGTCGTGGAAACTGCGTCGAAACCGATGTACGCGAAAAATACGTATGCCGCCGCAGCGCCAATCCCTGAGATGCCATACGGTGCAAAGCTCGGCCAGTTGTGCCCCCAGTTGGAAAAGCTCACATACTTAAATCCAAGCCCGATCACAAAGAGTACGACCGAAACCTTGATCACCACGATGCCAGAGTTAAAGCGCGCGCTTTCTCTGATACCAACGGCGAGAATTGCCGTGATGACCAGAGCGATCAAGAAGGCGGGAACATTGACCCCGATCTCCATCCCAAAAAGGTGAGGCGCATTCAGAAGCTGATGACCACGCTCCACCAGCTCAGGGGATTGGGCGGTCATAATATCTGCAACCCGGGCCAGGAAAGCTTGTGTACCGGGTACTAGCGACGAATCGGAGGCCTGTGCCATTTGCCTTGCAATGGTGCCTTCCGCGATCCGCAGTCCCGTCCAATGGTCATATGCCAACCAA
>QHZV01000460.1:0-1434 GCA_003224785.1 Acidobacteriota bacterium | reverse complement strand
ATCCCGATGAGACGGTGCTTGCGCCCATCGCGTATTCCAGCGTCAGGTCCCAGCCGATGATCCAAGCAAAGAGTTCGCCTAACGTTGCATACGCATACGTGTAGGCGCTGCCGGCGAGAGGAATCATCGCGGCAAACTCGGCATAACAAAGCGCCGCGAACGCGCAGCCCGTGCCGGACAAGATGAATGACAGCATCAGCCCAGGTCCGGCCATGCTGGCACCCAATCCCGACATCACAAAAATTCCGGCGCCAATGACCGCGCCTACGCCGAGTGATGTCAGTTGAAAGACTCCCAGGGTTCGCTTCAGGCTGTGTTCGCCGGTTTCGGCAGCCTCCGCGCACAACAGGCTCAACGGTTTCTTGGCAAACAGATTAGCCATATTCTCCTCAAGCGGCGGACGCTTCGTTCACCGTCCGTCGCGAACGCCATGCGAAATATACTGGAATTCCCAGCAGCACGATGATCAATCCTGGCCAGGTAAATTGCGGCTTGTATCGTAACAGCACGATATCGATGAAAATCGCCAGCACGATATAAATCGCCGGCAGCACGGGATAGCCAAACGCCTTATAAGGACGCTCAGCATTCGGCAGCTTGTAACGCAGCACAAATAATCCTGCAATCGTCAGAATGTAGAACACCAATACGGCAAACACCACGTAATCAAGCAATTGCCCGTAGCTGCCGGAGACGCACAGAATGCAAATCCAGACCATCTGCACCATCAGCGAGGCCGCAGGCGTCTTATATTTGGGATGCAGTTTTCCTGATCCGCGAAAGAACAATCCGTCCTTTGCCATGGCGTAATATACGCGCGCGCCAGAGAGAATCAGCCCGTTGTTGCATCCGAAGCTCGAAACCATGATCGCGGCCGCCATGACGTAACCCGCAATGCCACCAAACATCTGAGAGAGTGCGGCCGTAGCCACGCGATCTTCGGTTGCATGCTGAATTCCGCGCTGCAGAATGGTTGCACCGTCGGCAGAGCCAGCCAGCGGCAACACATTCAGATAAATCACATTGCAGGCGATGTATAAGGCGATCACTACTCCGGTGCCCAAGGCTAGTGAAAGCGGCAGGTTGCGCTTGGGATTGATGACTTCCCCGGCAGTGAATGTAACGTTGTTCCATGCGTCGGCGGAAAACAACGATCCAACTTGCGCGACCGCAAGAATGGTTAACGTCCCAACCAGTGCGATCGGACCCGCCGCGCCAACTTTTACCGGGTGCAGCGCACCGAGTGCGGCATTACGCCAGAAGTTAGCGCCAAAATTTGCTACAAGGGCTTCCGCATTCCTGCCGATAAAAAGACCGACAATCACCAGGCCCAGCAGCGCCGAGACCTTCGTCGCGGTAAAGATATTTTGTATGAGCGCGCCGGTTTTCACCCCAAAAATGTTGATAACGGAAATCGCTATAACCATCAGGATA
>QHZV01000039.1 GCA_003224785.1 Acidobacteriota bacterium | reverse complement strand
CGGCCCGGCGGTGAAATGAGTTAGTCCAGACATGACGAAGATGGCCACGTAGAATATGCGTCCGAGCAGGAGCACCCAGGGTTTTACTGCTGACGCTTCCGCAGATGCTGTTTTTGCGGAACTTAGGGGAAAGCTGGCGTGGGAAATGGTTGACATAGTGCCCTCCAAGGCAGACTATATTGATATCAATACAATTGATGCCAATACAACTGGAAGGTTGCAAAAAGATTGAGAGGCAAGGAACTGAAAAGTGCCGAGAACACGGATGCGGTCCACGTCTGGCTGGTGTTATGGAAGGCCTATCGCGCGGTATTTGAGGCCGCGAACGCCTCAATTAAGCACCTTTGCCTGGGGGACTCCGATTTCCGGGTGCTTGAAGTGCTGCTGCACAAAGGACCCCTGCCGGTAAACACGATTGGCCCCAAAGTGGAACTTACGCCAGGATCAATAAGCGTGGCCGTGGATCGTTTGGAAGATCGCGGCTTGGTTACGCGGAAGCCGTGCGCAACCGACCGCCGCGTCCACATCGTCCATCTGACAACAGAGGGCGAATCGGTTATTAAGAAGGCCTTTGCTCACCACCAGCGCGAAATGGAGCACCTGATCAGCGACCTACCAATTCAAGAGCGAGCAACACTGATCGCACTGTTGAAGAAGCTCGGTAAGTCGGTTGACTCCCGGCTGCAGTCCTGCCGTAAGGGCAAACATCTCGACTAGGGTTCCTGAAGAGCGGCGGCAACACGATCACACTCGGCGCAGAAGTTAGCGAAGAAGCGTTCCAGCAGTCCTTTAACGATGGCGCTGACATCGTGGCCTTCGGGACAGAGTTCCGCGCCAGTCATTTCAACCCAGGTGGTAATTCTTGTGCCGCCGGAATAATGATCGAAGAGCACCCACTGCTCCATTGTGTATCCGTGCACGTGATTGATCCATGCAATACACCGCGGAGGGGTACAGATGGTGATCACACGGTCCATTCTGGCGCGCACCGGCCGTGCAATATCAAATTGCATTCTGCTGCCGGGCGTCCATGGTGAGCCTTTCCACTCAATGGGCGAGCCATAGATGTCGGTGAAGGATGGCCAGCGTTCCCAGTCAGAAAAGAGCTTCCATACCAAGTCGCAAGGCGCCTTAGAGAAGACGGCATGTTCGATTCGTGCTATTTCGGACCTCAGATTGTGCGGGCGCAGGTTCGGCGTTTGGCCACTATCAGGCCTGAATAAAAAGCGCATAGTTGTACAAAACACCTTTCGATAAGATTCGAATGGACAGGCGCTGCGGGAACTCCGAAGGCGCAGTCCGCAAAAAAGGGGACCCAGGCAAGCCCGGGGAATTAACCACCTGTGGACCTCCAGATTTGTTCTGGAAATCCACAGGGGGAGGGCTTACAATCGTTACGTTAACATCGTTATGTTTACGATGTCAACATAAAATTAAAACGATTTAATATAAATTCTTTTAGAGGAAACTGATGCCACGTCACATAGACCCAGAATTAGAGGGCCGCATTCTGGAGGCAGCCCGCAAACTGTGGCGCAACGGCGGTGAGAAGTCCTTGAGTATGAGGGCGGTAGCAAAGGCAGCGAAGACTAATACGCCCGCGGTATACCGTCGGTTTCGCAATCGCGAGGAGATTCTGCGCGCATTGGTTGCGTCCTATCAGCAGGAGGTTGCTGAACAACTAAAACCATGCCGTTCGTTGCAGCAAATGGCGCAAAAGTACGCGGACTACGCGCTGCAATATTCCGAGGAACATCGCCTGATGATGTCGGGTCTCTTGGCCCGAATGACGACAGCCCGGCCCAACTTCGAAATGGCACTATCTCGGACAGCCGAATGGCTAGGCGGAACCCCAAACGAGCATCGCAGGCTGATGCTCGCAATCGTGTCGCTCATAGATGGATTTGTTCTCTTGAAGAGCACGGGTTGGGTCCGCGACCAAGACATGTCGGCACTGCGCGCGGGTTTTGAAAAAGCGGTGGACCTGCTAGTACAGAATGAGTCGGGATTTCGCTCCCGAGCCTGACGACCGTTTCTCGTTCGATCCCGGAGGCCTGCCAATTGAGGACTGATGTTTACCGCATGGACTCTTCGACTTCAGTAATCCAGTCCGGACGCTTGAGAACTTCGCGCGGCTTTGGGCCATCCGCTGCGCCAACAATTCCGTCACGCTCCATCAAATCAATTAAGTGCGCAGCCCGGCCATAGCCGATTCGCAGACGGCGTTGCAGCAGGGAAGTGGAAGCTTTCCCGAACTCGATCACCAGGCGCACCGCATCGTTGTACATCGGATCGTTGTCATCGGCATCGGGACCGCCGTCCTCGCCCCCAGCCGCGCTCTGGCGTTCTTCCTTCGGGGCCTCGATGAATTTCTGCTCGTACTCAGCCAAGCCTTGAGATTTCCAAAATTCCACTACTGCGGCAATTTCTTTCTCCGTCACAAACGGCGCGTGCAACCGATGAACGCGCGATGAGCCCGATGGCAGATAAAGCATGTCGCCGCGACCGAGCAATGCCTCTGCACCATTCGCGTCGAGAATGGTGCGCGAATCTACCTTAGTCGCGACTCGGAAAGAAATTCGGGCAGGGAAGTTGGCTTTGATCAACCCTGTGATGACGTCAACCGAGGGCCGCTGCGTGGCGAGCACCAAATGAATTCCCACCGCTCGCGCCATTTGCGCCAAGCGAGTGATGGATTCTTCCACGTTGCCGGCATCAAGCATCATCAAGTCCGCCAACTCGTCAATGATGATGACGATGTAGGGAATCGGCTTCTCATCGCTGCCTTCGGCAAACAGGCTCGGAGTATCGCCGTCGTCAAACAGGCGATTGTATTGATCAATATTTCTGACACCTTTTTCCGCGAGAAGCTTCAGGCGGCGTTCCATCTCGCGGACGGCATTGCGCAGGGCATTGGCTGCCAACTTCGGCTCAGTGATGATTGGTGTGTAAAGGTGCGGCACGCCTTCGTAGTTGCCCAATTCAAGCCGTTTGGGATCCACGAGCACGAGGCGAACCTGATCGGGCGTGGCCTTGTACAGGATGGACATGATCATTGCGTTGATAGCCACGCTCTTGCCGGTTCCGGTTGAGCCTGCGATCAGCAAGTGCGGCATGCCAGAGAGTTCAGCGGTAACAATGCGCCCGTTAATGTCTTTGCCGAGCGCGAGTGTCAGTTTTGACTTGGTACCAATGAACTCCGACGACTCGATATTTTCCCTCAGCCAGATAATTTCTCGGTCGCGATTCGGTACCTGAATTCCAACCGTGCTCTTGCCAGCCATGCGCTCGATCAGAATGCTTTCGGCTTTCATGGCAAGGCAGAGGTCGTCGGTGAGGTTAGTCAGGCGACTGTATTTGATCCCAGCTTCGGGCTTGAACTCGAATGTCGTGACCACCGGGCCAGGATTGATCTGTGTAACCTGGCCGTGCACGTCAAACTCTGCATACTTTGCAGTAAGCACTTGCGCCAGCAGCTTCAGTTCATCGGCATCAACGGTCTGCTGCTCGTCCTGACGATGGAGTAGGCTGCTGGGCGGCAGCTTGTATCCGCCAGCAAGGCGAGGCATGGTCGTCTTGGATTTAGGGGAGCTGTCTGCCCGATCCGCGACCTCGATTTCAGCCTCGGCTTGTGTGGCTCGGAGATCCTGTGTGGAGCGCCCGCCCTCGCCCGCCTTAGTGTCGTGCTCCTCCGCGAACCTCTCGATTCCAGTGCGCCTGGGTTCGGGAGTCGGAGCAGGCGCGACCCGTGCCGGAACCATCTGCGCTTGAATCGCCGGCTTCGCCGCACGCCGCTTCTCCAATTCCTTCTGCATCTTTTTACGCAGTCGCGCTTCCTGCCACTCTCGATAGCGATCACGCAAAGCAACGACGAATGAGAAGCGAGTCGCAGCCCACACCTGCGCCTGCGAGAACGAGAAAGCCGTGCAGAAGTAGAGTGCGGCCGCAAGCATGGTGATGGAGACAATCCAAGCGCCCGCAAGATTGAAGTAATGGATGAGAGCGTCGCCAAAAACGCGCCCCAGCAAACCTTCAAGCGGAACCGCGCCCAGCCAACGCAGGCGTCCGGGAAGAAGGTCAAGCAGCGCCGGGACGAATGTCAGAAGCCAAATCCCCCCCAGCAACTTTGCAATCGGCGAAACCACCTTCAGGGATCGGAACCAGCGGATTCCCAGTCCCAAAGCAAACATTGGCAGCAGGAACGCGCCGATCCCAAAAAATTGCAAGAGCAGGTCCGAGCCGAAGGCACCTACTATGCCAATCCAATTTCGCGCCACACGCGAGCCGGTCAGCACCGAGGCGCTATTCAGCGATGGGTCAAGCGGAGAATACGAAGCCAGCGCAAGGAAAAGAAGGAGCGCGGAGACGCACAAGATGAAACCAAGCAGCTCATTCAGCCGCCGGTTATTGGTCGGGTTAAAAATGCGAGCTATAAATTTCATAGGCAATTGCATGTGGCGCGGACAGCCAACAGACGAAGCTGCGCCGACACCTCACCCAACGCCAGAGCCAGACAATTATGACAAGAACCAGTTCCGGCGACAATGCCGGAGTTTGGGGCAGTACCGAGTTAGAACCTAGCTGGTGTATTGACTAGAGTGCCTTTGGGTTGAAGCGCAGTCGTGCAAAGGTGCTAGCCTATTTTGGTGGCGAAACCAGACGCCAACCATGTGCTCTTGATTGATGGACGAGAAGTCCAGATCACGCACCCAGACAAGGTGTATTTCTCGCAGACAGGGATCTCGAAGCTTGACTTGGTACGGTATTACCTTTCGGTTGCTCCCGGCGCGCTGGCCGGAATTCGGGACCGCCCAGTAGTTCTCAAGCGTTTCGTGAACGGTGCGGAGCAGCCGGCTTTTTATCAGAAACGTGCTCCGGCTCAGCGTCCTTCCTGGCTGCGAGCGGTAATTCTGTCATTTCCGTCGGGACGCACCGCGGAAGAGATAGTTGTTGACGATGCCGCTGGGCTCGCCTGGATCGTGAATCTGGGCTGTATCGAACTGCATCCGCATCCCGTTCGATCTGGCGATCTCGATCATCCTGACGAATTGCGAATCGATCTTGATCCAGTGCCCGGCGTCAGTTGGGACCATGTGCGCCGCGTCGCCCTCCAGGTCCAGGCGTTTCTCGACGAGGTAGGGCTACACGGCTGGCCCAAGACCAGCGGGTCACGTGGCATGCACATAAATGTACGCATCGAGCCGCGATGGACTTTCGCTGAAGTGCGTCGCGCAGCGGTAGCGTTGTCGCGCGCCGTGGAACAGCGTGCGCCGACTCTGGCGAGTTCGAAATGGTGGAAAGAAGAGCGGCACGGCGTCTTCCTGGACTATAACCAGAACGCGAAAGACCGGACCACATGCTCGGCGTATTCGGTGCGTCCCTTGCCGGATGCTCGTGTCTCGGCGCCGCTTTCCTGGGGCGAAGTTCCAGACTGTGACCCAGCCGACTTCACGATCTACACAGTTCCGAAACGCTTCGCAGAAATCGGTGATCCACACGCGGATATGGACGCCGCTCGCGGTTCCCTTGAAAGGCTCTTGGAAATTGCGGCGAAAGACGAAGCTGCCGGTCTCGGCGATGCGCCCTGGCCCCCACACTTTCGCAAAATGGAAGGCGAAGCCGCTCGCGTCGCGCCGTCGCGGGCCAAATCAGCTACAAAAAAATCAACGGTCAAGAGCACGCGAGTGAAGATGCCGCTGATTGTCATCGCAAACTCTCCCGACAAGAATGCGGCGCTGGCGGGACTCGAAAGATGGAAGAGCAAATATGCTGACGCGGCCGGGTTTCTCGCAGCGGATGATGTGCTGGTAGATTCCATGCGCGGCAGATCATCCACTTGGACGCGCATTCGAATCAATCTCCGCCACGTTCCTGAAAATCTCCGTCCGGCGCAAGAAACCCCCGATCCCGACGACGATCCCACGCGTGAATGGCGAGAGTGGCTTGGGATTACCGACCCGAGATTACCGACCTGACGGAAAAATCTCCGCCAGCTCTTGTGGCGGGACTACTTCCAGCTGCTCATAAGTGCAGTCGCTCGGCTTCTTATCAGTGCGCCAACGGCGAAATTGGGCGGTATGACGGAAACGGCTGCCCTGCATGTGGTCGTACGCGACCTCCACGACTAACTCGGGCCGAAGCGGCTCCCACGATAGATCCTTGCCCTGACTCCAGCGGCTCTGCCCACCCGGCATTCGTTTCGGTTCTTCACCACTCATAGCTTCCGGTTCTGCCCACGCCTTCCACGGATGACTGACCAGTGCGTCCTCGCGATAAGGTTTCAGGAATTCCGCAAGCTCAAGCCGCTTGGAATTGGAGAAGCTTGCGCACACGCCGACATGTTGCAATGCGCCGCCATCATCGAAAAGCCCGAGCAGCAACGAGCCAACGAGAGTGCGATCACCTTTCTTGTGCCACCTAAACCCGGCAACAACGCAATCGCAATCGCGCTCATGTTTGACCTTGAGTATCACCCGCTTGTTAGGCTCGTACGTTCCCGATATCGGCTTGGCAATGACGCCGTCGAGACCTGCGCCCTCGAATCGCCGAAACCAATCCGCGGCAATGCTTCGATCGCGAGTCGCCGGTGTCATGTGGATGGGCGGCGAAACTCTTAACAATTCCAGCTCGCGACGCCTGCTTTCGAATGGTTCGCTGCGCAGGTCGCGGTCTCCGAGGCAAAGCAAATCGAAGAACACAAATGAGGCTGGAATTTGGCCGGATAAAAGCTTCACGCGAGAGGCTGCCGGATGAAGGCGGAGCTGAAGTGAGTCAAAGTCGAGCCCGTCATTTTTTACGATCACAATTTCGCCGTCGAGCACACAGCGACCAGGCAACATTGAGCGCAAGGGAGCGTGTAGCTCAGGAAAATATCGATCTAATGGCTTTTCGTCGCGACTCTGGATCAGGATTTCATCGCCATCGCGAAAGACCAGAGCGCGAAATCCATCCCACTTCGGTTCGAAAATCCAATCCTCCCCGAGCGGCAGCTCGGCGACTCGCTTGGCGAGCATGGGTAAGACTGGCGGATTCACCGGAAGCTGCACGTCTAATGTTATAACGCGCTGCTGCTTGACGTCGGGGAGCGCTACGGTCGGATCGTTAGCATCACCACGCTATGGCTCTCCACCGGCGCGGAAAATTTGCCGGTGAATTTTCCAAGATCCTTGTGCGCCCACAAATCCCGCACGGCTGCACTCAGGTGGCCGGGATAGCCGATCTGCTCCCATGTTGCCGTGATGTCGTGCGATGACGCGCCACGGTTAAGAACAATGACGGCACGACTGCCATCCTGCAACTGCTTCGACCAGATTTCGAGATCGCCATCCTTCCAAACCCGGCGGCCCTGGCGCCCAAGCGGGTCCTGGTCAATCGCGATCACTTCTTTGTTGGTGAGAATGTCGTGAATCTCAGGCGTCATGCTACGAAGATCGTTTCCGGCGATCAGCGGCGCCGCCATAAGCGCCCACAAACTGAAGTGCGAGCGGTACTCCGTTGTGGTCATCCCGCCGTTGCCAACCTCGAGCATGTCAGGATCATTCCAATGTCCCGGGCCAGCGTAGGAATAGAGCAGCTCGTTTTCATCCACAATGTCGAGCATGCCGTTACTGCAGCAATTACCGGGGCTCCATTCCTTCTTGCCCGCCCAACGGTCCTGAATATCGCCGGTCGTGCGCCATAGGTTGCCGCCGGCTTCTTTGGCCCAAAGCCAGGGCTGATGCGAGCCCCACTCGCAAATGCTAAGCAC
>QHZV01000462.1 GCA_003224785.1 Acidobacteriota bacterium | reverse complement strand
CCTGAATGCGCTGCTTGAGTCGGGCATTATTCAGACGGTGCGGCAATTGAAAGGCACGTTGGAAGATTCGTTCTTTCATCCGGGCGTGCTGGCAACAATTGCGCCTTATAACGCGACGTTTGGCTCGAAGTTCGATGAGCTGTTTCGCGCGGCCACAAAAGAGATCAAAGATTTTGCCGGGGAGTTGGAAGACCAGGGCGGAACAATTCTCGGCAGCGTGGACGGCGTGGACGTGACCGTGGACCACGTGAAGGCGATGGACGAAGACAATCTGTTGAAGCTGGATTACGGACATGCCCTCGACAAGTTCCGGCGCGTATCGAAGCTGAAACAGACACTGGAACAGAAGCCGCCGATGAAGCGCGGATCGAAACAGGCGAAGCTGGCGTCGGCGCCGAAACCTGCAGTAAAGATCCCGAGCGCGGTGGTCGTGAGGCCGCCGTTTAATCTGAAAGCGATGCGGAAAGAAGTCACGCCGCAACAGGTGGCCTCGGAGGAAACGAAGTTATTGAAGGTTGAAGAGTCGGTGCGAATTTTTGTGCGCGTGGCCGATCCGAAGTTCCGCCAGGTTGTTCCGATGCGCTTCTTCAACTTGACCCTTACGCCTGCCGAGGCCGATGCCTATTGCGCGGATTATCTGGAAGAAAAAAGTTTGCGGGCGGGAGTGGCACGGGTGCTGCTGCGCCTGGTGGCAGTAACTGCGCGGTTGATTACTGAACTCGAGGAACTCAAGCGCGCCAACAACTCGCCTTCATTATGGAAGCTACATGCCGATTCTCTGGTTACGCTGCTTGAAATTGGCAGCAAGGCAACCGAAAATTCCGATCGCGTATGCACGTTGGCTTCGCAACGCGGCCATCGGCAACAGCGATTACAGCAGCATTGCCGAACGCACGCTGACGGGATCGGCTGAAGCAAAGAGCGCGGCAGCCGGGGCGGACTGAAGCTTACCCTTTGCCCTTGCAGCGCTTTTGTGAAGCGCGCTCACTTTCTTCACGTATCTTGCGAACCCATTCGGCTGAGCCGTGGGCGAGCTCGGGATGATCCACATCCTTCCAGGCGGGCTCCTTGCTGACAAGGAATTCCAGCAATCGCCTTTGGCGAACTTTGTCCTTGATTTCAGCCAACGATACCTCCTTGCTCTTACAGTTCCACAGCCAAACCACCACCACAGCGATCGCAAGGGCAGCCGTGCAGTCGCCGAAGAAACCTAGCCAAATGAAATGTCCCAGTGTTGAGAATGTTCCCTCTTGCATGTAGACGAAAGGAAAGCCAACTCGTGCCCCACAATCCAAACAGTGGCGACCTCCGCCAAGAACTTGCATCGACGCAAACACGGCGACGCTAACTCCGGCTATGGCTGCATACCTATAAGCGGTTTTAATTCCAGTCATGGATTTGCATTGCCCATTGTATGAAAGCGCCGGCGTATAGCGTTGCAAAAAGAAGACGGGCGGGACGCCCGTCTCCTCCACGACCTGATTGTGCTAAAACCTAACAGCTAGTTGATATCAAACTGCTCCTGATGGAGTGCCGGGTCGCTCTTCACAATAATCGTCTTCTTGCTCAGCTCTTCAAGTTCGTTCAGCCAGCGGCCGTTGTTCGTCTTCAGGGCCTTGGCTACTTCTGGGTGCACACGCAACATGAGATCGGAATGTTCGAGGTGCCTGGCGCTTTTGCGCATCTCGATATAGATCTCGTTGCACACAGTGTTGACGTTCTTCACGAATCCGGTCGCTTCGCAATATGGGCATGGCGAGCCGATGGTGCGTTCGAGCGATTGCTTCACGCGCTTGCGGGTAATCGCCACCAGTCCAAAGTCATTGAACTGAAGAACTTTCGATGGCGACCGGTCAGCGCGCAGGGCTTCTTCCAGTGCCTGCATCACTTTCTGTCGATTG
>QHZV01000467.1 GCA_003224785.1 Acidobacteriota bacterium | reverse complement strand
GCCAGGGATTCTCGCGCGGCGGCTGATAAAAATGACAATGAATGCAAACCAAACTCTCCATGCACTACTCCCCATGGCGCCATATAAATTCGTTGTTTAGATGATTTGCGCAAAACCGGCTTCCCCCCGCATGCGCTTCGCAAATGAACGATCTAAAGATATCTCGCTATCAGTAAGGAGGGAAGATACAGGAAGAGCACTTCAGCAAAAATTCGGCTGAATGATTCGGCAAAACGATTATCCAGTCAGCGCGACCGAGAATGCACAATTACTTTCCCATAGCACCCAGTGCGGCGCGGAACATAGCATCAAACGAGCTATCCTTAACGATCGCGGACAAGGCCTTTTCGGCGGACGGCCTCTGGTAACCAAGATTCATCAGCGCCGAGAGAACGTCTTCCTGGGTCGCACTCAGCGACGGAATCGCATGCACCTGGTCTGTTCCCACGGGCGGCAACTTGTCTCTTAACTCCAGCACCATTCGCTCGGCGGTCTTCCGGCCCACACCTGGAATCTTTGTCAGTCTGGCCAAGTCGTTGGCGCGAATTGAATTCACCATCTCATCCGCCGGCATCCCGCTCAAAACCGTGATCGCGAGCTTGGGGCCAATCCCACTAACCGTGATCAGCTTCTCAAAAAGCTGCTTTTCCTCTGGGCGCAAAAAACCATAAAGCGCAAGTTGGTCCTCGCGGACGTGGGTATGAATGTGGAAAGCAACTTCGCTTCCCAAAGAAGGCAGTTCGGCAAAAGACGGCACGGAAATGGTGACCTCATATCCGACGCCGCCAGTCTCAACAATAACCAGATTCGGCCTTCGCGATATCAGTTTTCCACGGAGGTGAGCAATCATACGGAATCATCAAACGTGGGGACAGCCGCCCTCGGCTGTCCATTCGAGCGAAGCTCGAAATTTCTGCCTGCGGCTTGTCGCATTTGATTCGTAGGCAAGTCGAGGCCCGCATCAATTCTAAAACAAGGAGGCAGGATCATTTAACCGCCAATGGATGAAAATAGCGCTAGAACAACGAACTCTGCCTTCTACTTGGCTTAATTCCGAAGTGCTCGTACGCAAGCTGTGTGGCCACGCGACCACGCGGGGTGCGATTCAAAAATCCGATCTGAATCAAGAAGGGCTCATAGATTTCTTCGATCGCATCCGGCTCTTCGGCTAGCGCAGCTGCCAGCGTGTTCACCCCCACCGGCCCACCTTGGTATTTTTCTATGATCGCCAGCAGCAGCTTGCGGTCCACTTCGTCGAATCCATAGCGGTCCACTTCCAGCATCTGCAATGCAGCTTGTGCCGTAGGCATATCAATTTTTCCATCGGCGCGGACTTGCGCATAATCGCGCACCCGGCGTAACAGCCGATTTGCAATTCTCGGAGTGCCTCGCGAACGGCTCGCGAGTTCGAGCGATCCCTCACGATTGATTTCGACCCCCAGAATCTCCGCCGATCGCTCCACGATAATCCGCAAATCCTTTCCGAATCGCGAGCGCAGCGGCGCGGAAAGCAATCCGGCCCGAGTGGTCGCGCCCACAAACGTGAACGGCTTCACATCCATGGTGTGGGTTCGCGCGGAGGGGCCTTGGCCAATCAGGATGTCGAGCTTGTAATCTTCGAGCGCCGAATACAGGATTTCTTCGAGCGTCGGCTGCAGCCGGTGGACTTCATCAATAAATAAGACCTGCTTGTCGCGCAGATTAGTTAGGATAGCCGTCAGATCACCCTTGATCTGCAGCGTCGGCCCGGAAGTCTGTTGGAAAGCCGCTCCAAGTTCATTGGCAATGATGGTCGCCAGCGTGGTCTTGCCCAATCCCGGCGGCCCGTAGAGCAGCACATGATCCAGCGCCTCGCCTCGTGAACGCGCTGCCTCAATCGCGACCGCCAGATTTTCTTTGACTTTGGACTGTCCAATAAACTCGGCCAGCCGCTGCGGCCGCAGCTTTAGCTCAAAAGAAGAATCGTCTTCAACAGGCGCAGCCGAAACCAGGCGCTCGCGATCACCGTGCATTTCAGGGGTGTTTCTGACCGTGGCCACTCGCCGGATAGTACCACGAAGGGCCTGAGCAAAAGTTGATGCTGCAGCGACGGCGTTGCGCCCCCCTTCCACTTCCACCTGGTCCGGTCCGATCCCATACTCCTCCCGGCTGCTTGACGGAACTTTTCGACCTCCCCTTTCGTAAGTCTATCCAGATGGGGTGCCCCACTCCTCGCCGGTTTTGCGAGAAGTGGGTCTCTCTGGTCTAACCGGGGATTGACTTCGAATTCAGATC
>QHZV01000461.1 GCA_003224785.1 Acidobacteriota bacterium | reverse complement strand
TCAAGTTGCCAACGTCATTCGCGACCGTGACCTGCTGGAAATCGCCAAGCGAGAGGCCGCCGCGGTGCTCTCCGGCCCAAATTCCGAGGTCTCGCAAACCGAGATTGACCGTGCGCTCCTGCAGATGCGAACGAAGTGGCAGAAGACCTATGGCCTGGTGGAAGTGGGCTAAGATCGTGTCGTGCGGGCGGCTCGCCCGCGATTGTTTGCCCGTGTCAAACGGCAAGCGGAATAATCATTGCTCATGAAAACGCAGTCCGATCTTTATCGCGAATTGCCCAGCGTGGATGAACTCCTGCGCGATCCGCCAATTGCAAAGTTGGTCGAAGAGGAAGGGCAACCAGCAGTAACCGACGCATGCCGTTCTGTGCTCTCACGCTTGCGCGTGGAAATCGCGGCCGGCGCGCTCGATGAACGAAAACTTTCTCTGGCGCTATCCGGAATTGAGGCCGCGCTTAAAACTGAACTCCGCCGCGCTCTCGGCTATTCGCTGCGCCCGGTGATCAATGGCACGGGCGTGATCCTGCATACGAATCTGGGGCGAGCCCCCCTGGCGGAGAGTACGTTTGACCACATTCGGGAGACCGCCGGAGCTTACTCGAACCTGGAGTTCGATCTCGAATCCGGCGAGCGCGGCAAGCGGGATGTTCATGTGGAAAATAATCTTGGGGGCACGGGCGTGCCCGCCCGTGCTGAAATCTCCACAATCGTGGTTAACAACAATGCCGCTGCCGTCCTACTCGCCCTAAACACTCTCGCAGAAGCCGGCGAAGTGATCGTCTCTCGCGGGGAACTGGTGGAGATCGGTGGCTCATTTCGTATTCCTGATGTGATGGCAAAATCGGGCGCGGTCCTTCGTGAAGTCGGCACCACTAACCGAACGCGCATCGGCGACTACGAGCGTGCCATCAACGAGCGCACCAGGCTGCTGCTGCGAGTGCACCGTTCCAATTTTGAAATTACGGGTTTCGCGGAGCAGCCATCAATCGCCGAACTGATCGCACTCGCGCAAAAGCACAAGCTCCCACTCATGGAAGACCTCGGCAGCGGCGCTCTGTTCGATTTGAAGCAAGTCGGAATCAATGGAGAGCCGGGTGTGTTCGACAGTTTGCGTGCTGGCGTCCATGTAGTTACCTATAGCGGAGACAAACTGCTCGGTGGCCCACAGGCGGGCCTGATCAGCGGGCGCGAAGACCTGATCAAGAAGATATGCGGCGCTCGAAGCCACTCTCCTGGCGTATGTGAAAAGGGATTACGAATCCGTGCCCGTGGTAAGAATGATGCAGCTTGCGAAAGAGGAAATCACGAAAAGGGCCGCAGCGATCGTCGCCACGATTCAAAGTCAGTCGCGCCAGGGTGCCCACCCACAAGCTAAACTCGAAGTTCTCGACGGCGAATCCCTGATCGGCGGCGGCTCCGCTCCTTCTGCCGTGCTGCCAACAACTCTCATCGCGGTCACGTGCTATAGTCTCAGCGCCAGCGAGGTTGCAGCGCGATTCCGTGCCTCAGACCCGCCGGTAATTGCGCGAGTCGAAGACGGACGCGTTCTGCTCGACCTGCGCACCGTCTTTCCGACCCAAGACGAAATGCTAACCGAGGTCTTGAGTCAGATACTTGCCCCGAATACGGCAATATAGAAACTAGCTAAAACGTTTTTCTGTGCACCTCACCCACGGAGGATGAACTGCACCATGACGAATTTTGCTCTCACGTTGCTGCAAATGCCGGCAACCTCACAGATCACCGGAATTGATTGGGTTGTGATTGCGATCTACTTCTCCATCCTGTTAGGCGTGGCCTGGTGGGTGGTCTCGAAGGGCAAGGACTCGGCTGCCGACTACTTTCTCGCGGGACGCAATCTCGGCTGGTGGGTCATCGGCGCTTCCATCTTCGCGTCCAACATTGGATCGGAGCACGTCGTGGGCCCTGGCCCACTATGAATTGCACGCGTGGTGCCTGCTGGTGCTGGGCTGGGTGTTCGTGCCATTTTACATGCGCTCGATGGTTTTCACGATGCCTGAATTTCTGGAGCGCCGCTTCAGCCCGGCGTCACGATACGTGCTTTCTATTGTTTCGATCATTACCTTCATTGTTTCGAAAATTGCCGTCGGCATTTTTGCCGGCGGCGTGGTCTTCAGCACCCTGCTTCCCGAACTGCACATCACCATCGGCAACACCAACATTGACAGTTTCTGGATTGGGAGTGTGTTGGTCATCGCGCTGACCGGTCTGTACACCGCGCTTGGCGGCATGCGGGCAGTTGCTTACAACGACGCAGTCCAGACATTCGTTCTGATTCTCGGCTCGTTTTCACTAACCGCCTACGGTTTGGTCAAACTTGGCGGATGGCACGAACTCCGCTACTGGTGCGGCTCGGACATGTTCAACCTTTGGAAGCCGATCATCCCTGCTGGCGTGCAAGCGACATGGGCCCCTGTCCTACAAATGGACGGCGCCGGAAACGTTGTCAAAGAGGCTTGGTACTTCAACGGAAATTTCCCCTGGGTCGGAATGCTGATCTGCGCGCCCATCATCGGCCTCTGGTATTGGTGCACCGATCAATACATTGTTCAGCGCGCTCTGGGTGCGCCGAATGAGACTGTCGCCCGGCGTGGCTCAATCTTCGCATCGTTCCTGAAATTGTTTCCGGTTTATCTGTTCATCATTCCTGGATTGATCTGCTATGCCCTTGCCAAGAGCGGCAAAGTGCCGGCATTGGCGGGAATGATCGGGCCCGACGGCAAAGCTATCTCGTCCGTCGCGCAAGGCGCATTTCCAATGATGGTGCAGTACCTACTACCACCCGGATTACGTGGCTTGGTTGTCGCGGGTTTGTTGTCTGCGCTGATGGGATCGCTAGCTGGCGTGTTCAACGCGTGCTCAACGCTGTTCACGGTTGACCTTTATCAAAAGTGGAGACCCGGAGCATCGCAGCACCAGATCGTCCGCGTCGGACGGATGGCAACAACCGCCATGGTCGTCGTCGCGCTGCTGTGGATTCCGGTTATTAAGGGCGCGCAAGGTCTTTACACCTACTTGCAAGCCGTACAGGGATATTTGGCTCCGCCAATCTTTGTCGTGTTCTTCTTTGGGGTGT
>QHZV01000038.1 GCA_003224785.1 Acidobacteriota bacterium | reverse complement strand
TTGCCGTTCGCGAAATGAAATCAATGTTGGTGACATGCGCCGAAAACGTTGAAAGATTCTGCTCGATGGATTGATAATCGCCGATGTCGGCGAGCACTGAGTCGAAGATTGGCATCTCCATCCGAGTGGCTGGCACGGGAATTCCGGCTTGCGCCATTAGCGCCAGAAGGCCCACGCTTTTCAAGCCTACCGTTTTCCCTCCGGTGTTTGGGCCGGTGATGATGAGTTCGCGCTGATCGCCTTCGAATTCGATTGTGACTGGAACAACTGTGGCCGCTTTTGATTTGAGATTGCGCTCCAATAGAGGATGGCGGGCGTCGCGCAGGATTAATGTGGCGGCAGGAAGGTCAACATCCCCATGCGGTCGCGAAGATCGCGACAATGATGGGGCACCCTCCGTCTCTGGCTGGGCGGGCTCAGCAATAATCGGTGCCACACAGTTGTAATCTTCCGCGAATCGCGCTTTGGCGAATTGAAGTTCGAGTTCGCTCAGGACGTCTAGCGCTTGGATGATTTCATGGGAGCGCTCGCCGATCCGCGATGTCATCTGCAGCAGAATTCGATGGATCTCAACGAGTTCATCTTCCAGCAGGCGCACCAATTCATTGTTCTGCTCAATAGTTTCAAGCGGTTCTACAAACACGGTCTGGCCGCTGGAACTTGCGCTGTGTACGACTCCCGGTACGCGGCGCTTGTGCTCGGTCTTTACCGGAATGACGAAGCGTTCGCCGCGAATGGTGACGACGTCTTCCTGCAACGCGTCGCCTTCGGACAACCGCCGCAAGAGACCCTGCAATGACTGCTGGATCGCGCGCCGCTGTTTTTCAATTTCGCGACGAATGCCGGCGAGCGCCGGAGAAGCCTTGTCGTCGAGAGTACCGTCGGGAAGGATTTTGTTGCGGAATCCGCGCAGGAACTCAGTGAAGTCTGCGATTCCGCCGGAAAGATGTCGCACTGCGGTCCAATCCTGCTTCATTGCTTGCGGAGGTTTCAATGCAATTTCCCGCCATTCGGCTGCGCGATCTACTAGCAGGATTACGTCGCGAATTTCCATTGTTTCCAGGGCGGCACCGGAGATGCGAGATTTCTCGAGTAGCTCCGAAATGTCAGCCAACCCGGAAAACTCAAAATGTCCGCCCACCCGCCGGAACTCGCGGATTTCGGCGGTGAGTTGCTGTTGGTTTACGATCCAGGCGAGATCGCGTGATGGCGCGAGAGCAGAAGCTTTGCTGCGGCCGAGTTCTGACGAAGCGTATCCGGCCAAGAGGTCGCGCAGGGCGTCGAACTCCAAGACTCGCGCGGAAGTGTGCTGCATTGGGGGCACAGCCTTATATTAGCGTCCTTCGAGGGGCGAGCACGCCCGTCTCCCCCACGCGATATTCCTGGCTCGGGACCCTCGAATTATCCTGCTAGAATTTGCGCATGGCTTTTCCGGCGACACGGCTTCGTCGCTTACGCCGCACCGGCACATTGCGTTCCCTGGTGCGCGAGACCCGGCTCACTCCTGAAAGTTTCGTCTATCCACTGTTCGTTTGCCCAGGGGAAGGCGTGCGCAAGGAAGTCGGGTCCATGCCTGGCGTCTTCAATCTCTCGGTGGATGAGGCGATCCGCGAGGCGCACCAGGTCCACTCGCTGGGCGTGCCGGCGGTGATTCTATTTGGTCTTCCCGAAAAAAAAGACGAAGTTGCGACTGGCGCCTGGGAAGAAGACGGAATTGTGCAGCGCGCCGCCCGCGCCATCAAGGCGGAAGTTCCCGAGATGTTGTTGATGGGCGATGTCTGCCTTTGCGAATACATGTCGCACGGGCATTGCGGGATCGTCCGCGCCTCGCATGCACCTCATTCTTTGGGAGCAGCTGCGCGAAATGTTTCAGCGGTTGCGGTGAAATCGGGTGGCCTGGATAACGCGATTCATGAGGCCGTATCTAAAGTTGGCTCGAGCTATGAAATCGTCAACGATGCGACACTCGAGTTACTTGCCCGAACTTCGGTTTCGCTGGCCCGCGCCGGCGTAGACATCATCGCACCCTCTGACATGATGGATGGCCGCGTCGGCGCCATTCGCACGGCCCTCGACCAAGCCGGATTCGAAAACACTCCGATTCTTTCCTACGCTGCGAAATTCGCGTCGGCGTTCTACGGGCCATTCCGCGAGGCTGCAGATTCCGCTCCGCAGTTTGGCGACCGCAGGTCTTACCAAATGGACGGAGCCAACGTTCGCGAAGCCATGCGCGAGATCGCGCTCGATATAGAAGAAGGCGCAGATATGGTGATGGTGAAGCCTGCCATGCCGTATTTGGACGTCATCGCTGCCGCCCGCGCGCGATTTGATTTGCCCATTGCCGCCTATCAGGTTTCAGGCGAGTACGCCATGATTGAAGCCGCCGCGCGCAATAACTGGATTGACCGCGAACGCATCATTCTGGAATCCCTGACCTCTATACGACGGGCAGGGGCGAGCATCATTCTGACGTATCACGCGAAGGATGCGGCCAGATTGCTGGCCTAGCCTTCTTGAATTCCCGCCCGAAACGCAATACAGTGTTTCCCGTATTTACGTGCAGGGTTAATTAGGTCACAGTGAACAGCAGTGTCGTCCAACACCGCACATAAGTGGCGGTTCGGGGCTCGTCCCAAGCTGTCATCGAAGTCCTCTATCCTTTGTGTAGACGAAGATGAGGAATTGCTACGTCTGCGCAAGGGAATCCTCGAGGACGCTGGGTACGCCGTGCTCGTTGCCACTACCGGCGCGCGAGCGCTGGAACTCTTAACCGATACTCAGGTCAGCCTTGTCTTGTCGGGACACATGGTTCGGGCCACGAGCGGCAACGCGTTAGCCGCTGAAATGAAGAGGGTCAAACCTGAGGTTCCGGTTGTTCTCTACTGCGGCCACCTGCCGGATAGTCTCGCCCATGTGGATGGATTTATTAACAACGAAGAGTCGCGGCCGAATTTTCTCGCCTTGATTGCCGGATTCATTCGCACGCACCGTGAATACGTAGATCGCACGCTCGCCAGCTGATTTCCACAATCGCGCGATTTTTCACAACGCGATCACTTCTGCGTAAGCACGACTTTTCCAAAGTTCTTTCTCTCCAGCAGGAGCCGATACGCGTCACCGGCTTTCGTCATAGGAAAGACATCGCCGATCGCTGGGCGGAGATACCCCGCTGCAGCCTGCGACGAGAGCCACTCCCAGGCTTGTTGCATGAGATCTGGTTTCGCTGAGAGATAAGTCAGCCATAGTCCATGCACGCTTGCGCCTTTGGAATAAAGCGAGGCCGGATCAATTTGACCGCGCTGTCCGGTGGCCGAGCCATAACAGACCACGCGGCCGAAATCGCGCAGGCAGCGAATACTTTTTGCCGTGTGCTCGCCTCCGAGCATTTCGAAAACCACGTCAATCCCTTCGCCATGGGTTAGGTCTTTGATAGTGTCCACGTAATCGTGCTGCTTGTAATTGATCGAATGTTGCAGGCCGAGTTGTTTCACCCGCTCCAGCTTTTCATCGGACGACGAAGTCCCATACATTTCGGCACCGAGCAATTTGCCAATCTGAACTGCGGCGGTGCCAACGCCACCCGCGACAGCATGAATCAGCACGCGGGCTGAACCTGACCCCGTACTTCCCGGATCCGGGGGCAGTCGGGATTGGTTCACGAGCCCGGATTTCCAGTACGCAAGATAAGCGGTAAAAAAGTTGACCGGGAATGCGGCGCCTTCTTCCGCGCTCCAGCCTTGTGGCACCGGCCACAGCAGAGCCGAACGGGCTGCGATGAGATCGGCGAAGGCTCCCCATTGCGCATAGCCCATGACACGTTCGCCACTGCTGAGACGCGTGCCGCAGAATTCTCGACCGGCAACGAGAGGAGGCTTCGGGGTGCCAGGATATCCGCCGCTGGCGGCCAGGATATCAGCGAAATTTACGCCGGCGGCCTCCACTCGCACCAGTTCTTCGCCTGCATTCGGAACTGGATCGGGAACGGCGCGAACCTCCAACACTTCAGGGCCGCCGAGGCGCGTGATTACGACTGCTTTCATGGAGAAAAGTCTAGCAGCCGTCTGCCGTCAGCCATCAGCCATCAGGAAACCAACTTCTTGGCAGGATCAAATAACGGCGTAACCGTCCCGAAGAGCGTGTGAAATTTATCCGTAAAAATCGGTGCCAGGTTTTTAAGCTGTGGGGAGCGGTGTGTCATTCATTACCGCTTGCGGATTGGCTTCAACCAGAGCGTGCGCTGTTGGCTCACCGAATTGTTTCGCTAGCGCGCGCCTTGCCGCGGACAGTACAGGCGGACGGCGCTCAGTATCGTGCGCATCGGTGGCGAGAAAATGCACGCCTTTCCTTTGCAATAGCCACTCGGCAACTTGCCTGGCCCGCGCTCCCCACGATCCCGTGAAGATGGACCCAGTCACCTGCACGGTGCAGCCGAGTTCAATCCACTGCAGTACGCGTTGAGGAGATTCCTGCAGGATGGGATTGCGCTCAGGATGAGTAATGATTGGGGTCGTTCCCGCTTGGCACATTTTGGTGAACCACTCATCCACCTGGGCGGGAATGCTGAAATTGCTGAACTCGACGAGCAGATAGCGGCCGTTGCCGATGCGGTACCGCGTGGGGTCCTGCAAGGCACTCTGCATGTTTTCGAACGAGAGATGAAAGTCGCAACCCAGGCTGAGTTTTGGCCGATCGCCTATTCGACGCTGGAGTTCCTGCAACAAATTCGAGAGATATTCACGATCATAGAAGTAGCGATCGTTCGAATGCGGAGTGGCCGCCATGTGCTCGATCCCATCCGCGGCGGCCATTCGGCACATCGCCTCGGCGGCTTCCCATGATTTAGGGCCGTCGTCAACTTCAGGCAGGATGTGGGAATGAATGTCGAACACGCAGGCCGATTACAGCAGATTCGAAAAGAAAGTCCAAGAGACGAAGGGACAAAGATTCGGACGAGTTGCAGGCAAAGGGCAGAAACAAGGCACAAATGAGGCAAGCGTAGTCGCGATGTTGTGTCTCGCCTGCACTCGTCCAGCTAGTTTGATTCCCGTTGGAGTCAGAGGTTTTCCGAAGCGCCAAAAAACGCTATGAGGCCTACGCGCGATCCTTCATAAATGAGTCGATCTGAGCGTATGCGGTTCTAAGTGTCTCCTCCTGCGGCAGGAAAACAATTCGGAAGTGCCTGGTTCCAGGCTTTTGTCCGAAGCCGGAGCCGTGCACAACCAGAATATGTTTCTGCAGTAAAAGTTCTTTCACCCATACGGCGTCATCTTCCGGAATGTCTATTTTGGGGAAAGCGTAGAAGGCGCCGCGCGGCGCCACGCAGCTCATCCGTGGGATCGAGTTGCAGGCTTCTACGGTGATGTCGCGGCGGGCAGTGAGTTTTTTGCGTACGTCAATCAGGTGATCTTGCGGTCCTTCGAGCGCTGGCTTGATCGCATATTGCTCTGGATGATTTGCTGACAACCGGGCGCGCAACATTTTGT
>QHZV01000037.1 GCA_003224785.1 Acidobacteriota bacterium | reverse complement strand
CAAAGCCAAGAATCGCAGTCCGGTTTTCATGTTGTCTATTTCCTGCCGCGCAGTTTTACCAGCAAGCGAAGTATTTCAAAGTACAGCCAGATCAGCGTGACCATCAGGCCGAAGGCTCCGTACCACTCCATATATTTCGGAGAGCCCAAGCGAGCGCCGGCTTCGATGAAGTCGAAATCAAGCACCAGATTGAGGGCCGCGATGATGACGACAAAAACGCTGAACCCGATTCCGATCGGTCCCGCACTGAACACTGATCCAAACAAGTGCAATCCGAAAAACGAAAGCACCATAGTGACCACATAAAACAGTGCAATTCCGCCTGTGGCCGCGACCACGCCGAGTTTGAAATTGTCCGTGGCGCGAATCACACCTGAGCGATAGGCAATCAGCATGGCCAACAAAGTACCGAACGTGAGCCCGACGGCCTGTATAGCGACGCCTGGGTAGCGCAACTCAAGCATGGCCGAGACACTGCCGAGCACCAAACCCTCGAGCAGCGCGTATATTGGCGCGGTGACCGGCGCCCAGGATTTCTTGAATATTGTGACCATAGCGACGATGAATCCGCCGATGAGGCCGATCGCAGTCAGGGGAAGCACTGTGTCGGCGCTCGGCGCATGGGTGAACAGGTTCCATGTCCACGCAGCTGCCGCTACTGCACAAACCACCAGGATCCCAGTCTTATTCACGGTTCCGGACAGGGTCATCTGCTCGCCGATGCCTATGCCTTCAGCCTGGAAGCTGTTGCGGTTCAACGCAGGATTTGAAGTTCTCATTAATGCCATGTTTGCTCCTCAACGCGAAATCTCGCCCACGCGAGTGCGAAACGCATAATGATACTCTGCCCGCAAAATTTGCCCAAGCCGATCGTTTTCTAACTCGTCCACCAATTGACATTTTCAGACGACGCCTCTACCTTGTGACCCTGAATCGTGCAACGGAGGAATATGACAAGCCGAAAGCTCTTAACAGCGTTAGGTCTATTAGTTTTCTCGACCAGCATTCTCAGAGGGCAAAATCCAATCGGCATTTTTGAGAATCACTCGGATGTTGGGAAAGTCTTGCACGCGGGTACCGCGACTTACGATCCGGCTAAACAGACGTACACCCTGACCGGCAGCGGCGAGAATATGTGGTCCACGCACGACGAATTTCAGTTTGCGTGGAAGAAAGTGTCCGGCGACGTCGAACTCACGGCTGACATTGCATTCGCCAACTCCTCGGGCAATCCCCGCAAAAAAGCGGTGCTGATCTTTCGGCAGTCGCTCGATACAGATTCCGTTTATGTGGATGTGGCTGTCCATGCGAGCGGTTTGGTGGCTCTGCAATACCGCGATCAAACGGGAGCGATCACCCGCGAGATTCAGTCCAACACTTCGCCCGGTTTTTATCGTTTCCCGAAGAGCGGGCTTTTGCCCAGGCGCTTTCGCCTCACCCGTAAAGGCAACGATGTTTATCTCTCGATCGCCGAACCGCACGGTGCTCCGGGTTATGACGGCGAATCCATCCGCATTCCTCTAGAGGGCGAGTTCTACGCCGGAATCGGCGTGTGCTCTCACGACAAGGATGCAGTCGAGCAGGCCGCCTTTTCAAATCTCAATTTCCAAAATCTCAGTGGGTCTAGCAGTGCACCGGTGCTCTACAGCACCCTTGAAACCGTATCCACCAGCGCTACCGATCGCCAGGTTATTATCTCGAGAAATTACCGGCGACTGGCGGAACGCCGGAGGCCGTCGACACAGGTTCCGCAGTTCATCTGAATAACGACCACGGCATTTCACCCGATGGCACGATGCTCGCCATCAGCGACAACACCGCAGAAACGAAGTCTGCTGATGGCAAGCCCGCGCACGATTCACTGGTTTATGTAGTTCCAATCACTGGCGGTACTCCGAAACGCCTCACGCAGAACGCGCCATCGTATTGGCATGGCTGGTCGCCCGATGGAAAAACTCTGGCATTCGTCGGACAGCGCAACGGCGATTTCGATATCTACACAATCCCGGTCGCGGACGGAGATGAAACACGTCTCACGACAGCGAAGGGTCTCGATGACGGCCCCGAATATTCTCCGGACGGCCAGTACATTTATTTCAACTCTGAGCGCACCGGCCACATGCAAATCTGGCGCATGAAGGCAGACGGCAGCGAGCAGGAACAAGTCTTTTCCGACGATTACAACAACTGGTTCCCGCACGTCTCGCCCGATGGCAAGTGGATGGTCTTTCTGACTTACGAAAAAGATGTGACCGGCCATCCCGAAAATAAAGATGTCATGCTGCGGCTCATGAATATGGATGACAAAAAAATTACCGTGCTCGCGAAATTGTTCGGCGGTCAGGGAACCATCAACGTTCCGTCATGGTCACCGGACAGCAAATCGGTGGCGTTCGTCAGCTATCGCTTCATCGGACCGGACGATGTAATACAGGGACGCTGACGAGCTAGATGGGTAATGCGGGGACTGCCGACGGCGGCTGTCCCACATGAAGAAAGTGCCGCCTCAATTTAGGGTGCGCTCGCGGCGAGGGCATGCTTTTTCACTTTGGATGCCTGCTGATCTGACTCTGCCTCCGATCGCAGTTGAAAGTTCGCAACCATGCTTTGCAGATGCAGAGCGAGTTCTGACAGACCCTGGCAGGCGTGCGCCGAATTTCTTGCCTCAGTTGCGGTCTGGTTGACGAGGACTGCAATTTGCTGCATGCGGCCCTTCACATGCTCCGATGTGGCTGTTTGCTGGGTGCCTGCGGTGGCAATGTGGGTCACCATTTCTCCGACCTGTTCCGCAGTGTGAATGATCTCCCGCAACGAGTCCCCCGCTTGTACCGTGGACTACACGCCATCCTGCACCTGCACTGTGCCTTCTTCCATGGCGCGCAAGCTACTCTTGATATCCGCCTGAATGGTCCCAATCATTTGCGCGATTTCCTTAGTCGCCATAGTAGTGCGCTCGGCGAGCGTGCGGACTTCATCCGCGACAACGGCAAAGCCGCGGCCTTGTTCGCCTGCGCGTGCAGCCTCGATTGCAGCATTCAGCGCGAGAAGGTTTGTCTGATCCGCAATATCGTCAATAACGGCGATGATACGGCCGATTTGGTCGGAACCTTTGGCTAGCTCTTCCATCTTCTTTGAGCTGGTGCTGACTGCAGCCGCGATGACCCTCATCTTACCCAGTGTTTCATCAACAATCTTTCCGCCATGCCGCGCTGTCTCCGAGGCCTTGCGCGCAGCCTCAGCCGCGCGATTGGAATTTTCCGAGACCTCCATCACCGTGGCCGACATCTGTTGCATCGCGGTCGCGACCTGCGAAGCCTGGTCATTTTGACTCTCCGCTCCCTGGGCCTGACCTTTCGCTGAATTTGAAATATCTTCCGTGACTTCCGCAACCCGCTCGGCTGATTGTTTGATTTGGATAAGAATGTCGTGCATCTTACTCACGAATATGTTCAGGCAAAGGCCTAGTGCGCCGATCTCGTCGTTGCGATCTTGATCTACTTCCAGCCTGAGATCATTCGATTCAGTCATGGCTTTGAACCGCGACGAGAGGGAGTCAAGAGGTTCGGTAATGCTTCGGATGATACGAGTCGCGACCAGCAGCAACAGTAGAAAGGAAAGGCCGCACATCAAGAGCATGGCGCTCGTCGCTTCTTTCGCTCGGCCTGCTGCCTGTGATTGCGCGGCTCCGGCCCCCTTTTCGAGAAGATCGCTGGTTTCCTCAATATTCTGCTGGAGCTGCTTGTACGATTGAAGGTACGGACTCAGTTGGGAGATTGCCTCCGAAGGCCGTTTTGCAATCGCCCCAGCGAGTGATTCTCCCGCGCTCACGTATTGGTCTATCATGCGGGACTCGCCGGCCAGCCTCGCCCGCATCGTAGGATCTGAAAGGAGCGCCTCAGTTTTTGCGATCCGGTCTTTCAGCAAGCGAGAGTGTTGCGCCAAGTCGTCGAGTTTGCTTTTTCGCGTGTCTCCTTTGGCCGTGAACACGGCTGAAATATCGGAACGCGTCATGTCGTTATAGACACCGGCCTCCACATGGTTCCGAATTGCCGATCCGGTAGCGGCGACTTCAGCCGTGGTCTGCTCCACTGTTGAAATGCCCCAATAACCGGTAACGCTGATCGCGAGAACGAACGCCAGACCGGTGACTGTTAAGCCGAGCAGTTTTCGTTTAATGGTCATGGCGTTTTTTCTTTTGCGAACTCGTGTCAGTCATATGCGCAGCTTATAGCTGGGATCACTGGCTAAGAGTCCTTCCACTTTCACGGCTTTTACTCCTCCGTCGCTGCCATCACCGTGGAAATCCAACCCGCGGATAAAACCAATTGCGCCGGGCGAGGCCGCCACTGTGGTCTTCACATCCCGGCTACTCAAGACTTCACGCGGCGGCGTAACATCTTTCCCCGTGAACGCTGCCTGCAAAAAATACTT
Source organism: Acidobacteriota bacterium (assembly GCA_003224785.1). Classification (GTDB taxonomy): domain Bacteria; phylum Acidobacteriota; class Terriglobia; order Terriglobales; family Acidobacteriaceae; genus Gp1-AA145. The sequence goes on along the minus strand of QHZV01000037.1, from coordinate 3,239 downwards.
ACTGAATTCGGCATCCCGCATCCCGCAAACAATTTTTAGAAAGGCTACGCGCTCCGCCGTGCCGGGTGCGGCAATGACCGGCGCAATGTTCTTACCCGTGTCCCACCGGTTGCGATCGGACAAAAAAATCTTGCGCAGCTCGGCCATGCTCACATTCTGCACGGGATTGGCTTGATTCACGATCACCACGATGGGGCCACCATCGACTGCCCAACTCTGTGGCGCGGGAACAATCGGTAGAAAGGTTGTCCCAATCAGAACCGCCGTCAACCAACGCTTCTTCATCCGATCTCCTAAAACGTAAATGCAATTTGTGTGCCGATTCCGTTTGCGGCGCCTTGCCCGCGAATGTCCAATCGGTCATATTGCAGTTTGCCGGCAGCGTGTTCGCTGAAATCCCATCTCACGCCGACTGCGCGGCCATTGCGGCGTCCTACAACCGGGCCATCTGTCGGATCGCCGTAAATGGGTTCGCGGTCTGCGGCATTGATGTACTCATAACGAAAATACGGTCTATAGCTTCTGAACTTGCGGGATACCTGACTGTAGAAAGCGGGTGTATGAAAAACCCCTGGAGCTCCGGTGCTCGATCTCACATGACGCACCAGCATGCCTTCGTTTAGCAATTCATAATTTGAGTTCACATAAACAATGTGTACCGTCGAAATGAGTTCGGGGTGATTGATGTTGTCAGAAAACGTAAGATAGTCGTGGTAAATGGAGAAGCCTGTTTGCAGACCTGGTATCCAAGCGGGTTGTGCAAACATTGCAATGTTGACGCATTTTCCATTGTTGGTGTCTGTGTTATTTTGCGCCGGATTGCTGCCAATCAAGTGCGCTCGCCCATTTCCGACTTCGACCACATAGTGCAGACCCAGCCTCCCCGATGGAAGCAGACCGCTTGCTGTAATACCAACATCCTGCAGCGGCAGAGGACCGCCGGTGTCATCGAACTGATACATGAATGGCCGGCCAATGGCGGTCTGGAACCACTCGCCCTGGTGAAACACAGTGTTGTAGTAGCCAATCGAGGAATGAAACCGCCCGATGCCAGGGTTCAGGTATTGGCTAGTGCGGTATTGCATGACTAGGCGTTCTACATCAGCTTGAATGTTGTTGCTGGTCTGCGATATGAAAAGGACCTCACCGAGCAGCGACACATTCGTTGACAGGTGAGATGTTAGGAAAAGATCAAGCGAGCCGATGTTAAAGGAATTGGAAATCGCAGCGCGCCGGTCCGTAGCGTGATAACCCAGGTCGCCAAACACGTTGAGCTTCAGTCGGGGTGCGACCGTGTTTTCCACCAACGGCTCGGCAACCGCCTCGGTCGCAGGATCAGGCACAGCGGCAGGCCCTTTTTGTTCGAGTTGCTTGACTTTCGCTTCGAGCTGACTGATTCGCTCCAGCAGTTGCTGGTTGGTTGGGTCCTGACTTTCGCTCGCATTCGAGATTCCTGCTGTGCCACTGAGTAACCAGAACAGCGCCATGATTGACTTCGCCTTGAAACGCCCCAACGAAAACATCCGCATGTCTCCCCCGCCGCCAACGATCGGACGAGTAGATGCCCGTCCCTCTCATTTCTTCGGCAGTTGGGCGGGTGACTTTAGACGAGGCTGTCTCAGGACGAACACCATTCCGCAAGACTGATGGGCGGACGGGAGCTAAGAATGGAACAGGAATAGAAGCGAGGAGAAGTGAGCCAGCTTTAACTAAAAACTAATCGGAGGCGTAGCGTCCCCGTTCGACTAAGGCTTGCGCAATTGCTTGCTGCAAACCGATCGTGTTGTAGGGGTCATGTTTAGCCAGACGGCGCAAAATTGCCAACTGAGTACGCAACATGTCTCCATCGGCGACTGCCGTAATAATCTTCCGAGCCGATGACTCGATTTTCTCCATAGCTCTCGCGCAATATAAACGCATCATCGCGATTGCCAATCCGGATTTTGCTTCACTTTGTGCCTTGGCGGATTTCGTAGTCCGCAATAGTGCCGACTCCATCGCATAGATTTCAATCACCATGTCGGCGATTGCGCCCATGATCTCTTGCTGCTGGTCGATTTCCTGCATGTATTTCTGAGTGGCCACTCCAGCAGCAAACAGCCCGAGCTTTTTCGCCGCAGCCACCAGGTTTTGTTCTTCGGCGAGCGGTCCTTCGAAGCCCTCGTTCAAGGTTGGTCCGGCAATAACTTCGTCCATGAGTTGTTTGATTCCCGACATCAATGGAAGCTGGCCGGTCATTGCGCGCTTGAGCAGAAAACCGGTGATGATCAGCCGATTGATCTCGTTCGTTCCTTCGAAAATCCGATTAATGCGGGCATCCCGGTACGCCCGCTCCGCCGGATACTCCTCCACAAACCCGTAGCCGCCGTAAATTTGCAGGGTTTCGTCCACCACATAATCCACCATCTCCGAGGCCCATACTTTAATAATGGAGCATTCGACGGCGTACTCCTCGATTGCCTTCAGCGTTGCCTTCGCGGCGTCGGGAGCGGATTTGTCCACGCCAGCGAGCGCCTCGTCCATCATCCCGACAGTGCGAAATACGAGTGATTCGCCGACATAAATCAAAGCCGCCATATTCGCGAGTTTTTCGCGAAGCAATCCAAAGTCAGCAATAACTTTACCGAACGCCTTGCGCTGCTTAGCGTACCCAATCGCGTTGTCAAGCGACCCGCGGCCGCCGCCAACACACATCGCTCCCAGCTTGAACCGGCCAATATTCAAGATATTGAAAGCGATCAGGTGGCCTTTCCCTATTTCCCCGAGCAAGTTTTCGAGCGGTACCTCGCAGTCGTTCAGGATGATCGGGCATGTCGAGGAACCGCGAATGCCCATCTTGTGTTCTTCGGCTCCGACCGAGAACCCGGGAAATGTGCGTTCCACCAGGAACGCGCTGAATTTTTCGCCATCCACCTTCGCGAAAACCGTGAATAGGTCCGCAAAGCCCGCATTGGTAATCCACATCTTCTCGCCGTTCAGAAGATAGTGCTTTCCATCCGCCGACAGCGCCGCGCGAGCACGGCAATTCAGCGCATCAGATCCGGAAGTCGCCTCGGACAGCGCATAGGCCCCGACCATCTCCCCCGCCGCAAGTCGAGGCAAATATTTCTTTTTCTGCTCTTCTGTTCCGAAATAAACGATGGGCAGCGTTCCGATCCCGGTGTGTCCGCCCCAGGTCGTTGCGAAACCAGCGTACTTGGCGATACGATCCGCGATCACGGCGGCCGTAACTTTATCCA
>QHZV01000036.1:8546-12781 GCA_003224785.1 Acidobacteriota bacterium | reverse complement strand
CTTTTCCTGGCCCGATTGCATCGCTGAGTAAATCTGGTGGATCTTGTCCTCGCGGATCAGGTTTCGAACAGCGGCGTTAGGTACCAGGATTTCCATTGCCATTGCCCGGCCTTTACCGTTCGAGGTTGGTAACAAGCTCTGACACATGATTCCTTCAAGCACCAGCGAGAGCTGCGCACGAATCTGCGATTGCTGATGGGCGGGAAATACGTCAATTACACGGTTAATCGTGGAAGACGCTGAGTTTGTGTGCAACGTTCCGAACGTCAAGTGTCCGGTTTCTGCAATTCTCAGCGCCGATTCGATGGTTTCCAGATCTCGCATTTCTCCGATCAGCACAACATCAGGATCTTCACGGAGGGCTGCGCGCAAAGCGTCACCAAAGCTTTTGGTATCAGCATGCAGTTCCCGCTGGTTGACCACGCAGTTCTTGTTCATGTGAACGAATTCGATCGGGTCCTCGATGGTAAGGATGTGATCGTGCCGCTCGGAATTGATTTTGTCGATCATCGATGCAAGAGTTGTTGACTTGCCCGAGCCAGTAGGCCCAGTCACAAGAACCAACCCACGCGGTTTTTCGCAAAGTTTGGCAACCACTGCGGGCAATCCCAATTGATTGAAGGATTTAATTTCAAACGGAATCACACGGAAGACGGCCGAGGTAGCGCCGCGCTGGTTGAAAACGTTCGCACGGAAACGGGCCAGACCTTTCAATCCGAATGAGAAGTCAAGCTCGAGATGCTCTTCGAAGCGGTGCTTCTGCGAGTCGGTCATCACGCTGTATGCCAATTGCTTGGTTTCTGCCGGGGTCATTTGCGGCAGATCCAGCGGCACTAGATGGCCGTGCACGCGGACTTGCGGCGGCGAATTGGTGGTGATGTGCAAATCACTACCACTCATTTCCAGCATTCGTTTCAACAGATCACTTAATGAGAGCGACATTTATCTTTTCCTTATTTCCGATTTTTAGATCTTGTTTTCTCAGTGAATCGTTTCGCGCGCCACTTCCTCGAGCGTTGTAACTCCGGCGGCTACCTTGATGAGACCGCTTTGCCGCAAGGTGATCATTCCTCGCTCAATTGCTTTTTTCTTTAACTCCACCGCCGACGCGCCCACCAGGACCAATTCCCTAATTTCATCGTCCACTTCCATGACTTCGTAGAGGCCAGCTCGGCCCTTGTATCCGGTGTTATTGCAGGTGGTACAGCCTTTACCTTTATGGATCTTCACGGTCTTGGCTTCTTCGGGTGAGTAGCCTTCCTCGATCAGAGTTTGTACCGGTACGTCAACAACTTCGGCGCAATCCTTGCAAATCCTTCGCACCAGCCGTTGCGCGCAGATGAGGTGGACCGATGTGGCCACGAGGAATGGTTCAATACCCATGTTCATTAGACGGGTGATGGTTTCCGGCGCGCCATTGGTATGCAGCGTTGAAAGCACAAGGTGACCGGTTAAGGCAGCCTTGATTGCGATTTCGGCAGTTTCAAAGTCACGAATTTCACCGACGAGAATGATGTTGGGATCTTGCCGAAGGAAAGCGCGCAGGGCAGCAGCAAAGTTCAACCCGATCTGCTCTTTCATCTGCACTTGATTTACGCCCTGCAATTGGAATTCGACCGGGTCTTCTGCGGTCATGATGTTTGTATCGGGCGTATTCAAACGTGCGATCGAAGAGTAGAGTGTGTTCGTCTTGCCGGATCCGGTTGGTCCCGTGACCAGCACCATTCCATATGGCTTCAAGATTGCTTTTTCGAACTTCACCAGTGATTCCGACTCGAAACCAAGCTTGGTCATGTCCAAACGCAGGTTTTCTTTGTCGAGCAACCGAAGCACGACCTTCTCGCCCCATAGCGTGGGTAAGGTGCTTACGCGAAAGTCGAGTTGCTTCTTTCTGCCCCCAATATTCATTTTCAGCATGATGCGGCCGTCCTGCGGCAGCCGCTTCTCTCTGATGTCGAGTTTCGCCATGATCTTGAGGCGCGAAGTGATGGCATCCTTCAGTTTGACGGGGGGGGACATAATGGACTGCATCACACCATCTATGCGGAAGCGCACACGAAATTCTTTTTCATAAGGTTCGATGTGGATGTCGCTAGCGCCGCGCTTGAGTGCGTCCGTGAGTACCAGGTTGACCAGCTTTACAATCGGGGCTTCGTCCGCGGCCTTCTCCAGGTCAGCAAGTGCCAACTCTTCCGCATCGCCTTGCAATTCGACGTCGGCCTCGTCCATATCGGTGATCGACTGCATCACCTGATCGAGGTCTTGTTCCTTAGTGGTTCCGTACGCCTTTTCAATTCCTTCCAGAATGGAAGCTTCCGAAGCCACCACCGGCTCAATGTTGAAGCCGGTCATGAACTTGATATCGTCCATGGCGAACACATTGGTGGGATCAACCATGGCAATCGTGAGCGAGGCGCCTACTCGGCTCAGCGGAAGAATTTGATATCGCTTGGCAGTTTCGTACGGGATCAGCTTGACGACTGAGGCATCAATTTCAAAATAAGAAAGATTGATCGCAGGAACACCATACTGCCGTGAAAGAAAATTGGTGACGTCCTCGTCAGCGAGGAAGTTGAGTTTCACCAATGCGCTGCCCAGACGACAACTAGTCTCTTTCTGTACCTTGGTCGCCTGTTGCAACTGCTCCGGAGTAATGATCTTCTCTTTTACAAGAAGGTCGCCCAGTCTCTGGGACATGCCTCGAGCTCCTGTCTAAAACGGCAAAAAATGGCACCGGACGGTCTGTCCGGGACGGAAGTGCGCCTATTTCAGGGGAGTAGAAGGCGCGCAATCCGGTGACACAAATTGTCACCTTGATTGGGTAACAGCAAAAGTAACTTTGGTGCTTGTACTCGCAATGACAATTTGGCGCGGCATTAAATACCGCTAAACTTCGCGTCTGGCGCACGTTTTCACGAATACGGCTTATGAAGGGTCATGTACTTTGGGCATCCGTGCCGAAGTTTGCTTAGACTGGATATCGTGCCGCACGAGACTCCAGCAGAGCATGTACTCGCCATGTATTCCAGCCTTTCGCGGGCGTGGGGACCACAGCATTGGTGGCCGGCAAGGACCCGGTTTGAGGTCATCGTCGGAGCTTATCTGACGCAGAACACGAATTGGACGAATGTCGAACTCGCGCTAAAGAAATTGCGGTCAGCTCGCGTGCTTAGCATCGCGGGGATTCGCAAAATTCCGATTCGACGTTTGGAGAAGCTGATCCGATCTTCAGGATACTTTCGCCAAAAAGCCCGGCGGCTCAAACTGTTTGTTGCCTTCCTGGATCGTAAGTATGGCGGTTCGCTGGAGAGAATGTTCGCGCAACCCACCGCCAAACTCCGAGATGAGTTGCTGGGTCTCGAAGGCGTGGGACCTGAAACTGCCGATTCAATTTTGCTGTACGCGGGGCAGCATCCGATTTTCGTCGTTGATACCTACACCCGAAGAATTTCTGAGCGCCACGAACTTTTTCCGGCTAAGTCGAATTACGAAGAGGTCAGGGCGTTTTATGAACATGGGTTGTCGGTGGAAATGAATATAGTTCCTGCACCTCAATCATCAGGACCAGCGTCTCACCTTCCGTCGCCGATGAGTCTCGTTGCACGCGAACCGCTGGCACGGGTTTTCAATGAGATGCACGGGTTGCTGGTTGGAGTCGGAAAGAAATATTGCCTGAAAGCGAAACCCCGGTGCGATGAGTGTCCCCTGAAGCTGCTTCTTCCCGCCCACGTTCCTGTAACATAATTGAATAACGCATCTTTGACGCATTTCCAAGTCTTTAACTTATGGCGGAACGCAAAAAATCGCGGGAGCCTAGCCGTAAAAAGGCGGTCCTGTTGCTGGCGGCAGCTGGTCTTCCGCTATTCGGAATCCTGTTTTCTCTCTCATCGTTCGAACTTCGATTCATCAATCCCAGGACGAACCAGCAAACGGTTTCGCTGGTCGCATTAACGTTATTGGTCTCGCTACTCTTCGGGGCCCTCACGTTCGTGCTGTTTCGCAACCTGATCAAATTGTTCGCCGAGCGCAGGCTGGGCGTGCTCGGGTCAAAGTTTCGAACGCGACTGGTGGTGGGCAGTCTGCTGCTCTCTTTCATTCCCGTCATTGTGATGTTCTGGTTCGCTTACGGGCTAATGAATCGTTCCATTGAGCGTTGGTTTTCCACTCCGGTTGAGGAGGTGCAGCAGGACACCGCTCTCATGGCCAATCTTTTATCTCGATACGCCGCGGAAAAC
>QHZV01000036.1:6975-8461 GCA_003224785.1 Acidobacteriota bacterium | reverse complement strand
GGTTTTGCCTTTGCCATTGAAGATGGAAACGCGGAAGCAAGTTTCAATGTGCCATCGAGTTAGCCTTTGCTGAAAGCAGCACTCCCAAAGCGTCTGCCAGGGTCGAATCAGGCAGAGAGTCTGACCTGGGGCGGCACCGATTACATGATTGGGAGGGCCTCAGTCGGAACCACAGGAGAGATACTTGTCGCAATGCCTTTGCCAAAGAATTTTTCTGAAGCACAGCAGCAACTCGCGGCAAGCCAGCAGCGCTACCTGGAATTGGCGAAAGAGCGAAGGCTGGTGCGATGGACATACATGGCTTTTCTGTGGCTTCTGACTGGAATGGTGCTCTTTGCAAGTACATGGCTTGCGCTTTATTTGTCCAGGCTCGTGACTCGGCCAGTGGTAGCGCTGGCGGAAGCGACCCAAGAGATTTCGAGGGGCAACCTGGATTACCGGGTTGATATTCAGGCAGCCGATGAATTGGGCGACCTTGTCCGCTCATTCAATCAAATGGCTTCAGAGCTTGCTGCCAGCCGCCGACAGATCGAAACAGCTAGTGCGGAACTCGGCGCTGCGAACATCGAACTGGAGCAACGCCGCCGGCACATCGAAACCATCCTTGAGAGCATCCCCACGGGCGTTCTCTCGCTCAACGCCGACCGGCGAGTAACCCACGTAAACCAGGCGCTGCTTCGGATGTTGCGGCCTTCGGAAGAGCCTTTACGCGCATCGCGGGTCCTGATTGGGGCGGCGCTAATGGATTTATTTCCGGAAGAGGTTCTGGAAGAACTGGATCCATTATTACGTCGCGCGGATCGCATGAATACGACGACCACACAAATGGAGATGGCGCTGCAGCGAACGAAGCTGAACGCCGCCGTCACAGTGGCGACACTGCGACACAACGAGCAGCGCGTTGGATACGTGTTGGTGTTCGAGGACCTTTCGGATCTGTTGCGAGCGCAAAAGCAAACAGCCTGGCGGGAGGTGGCGAGGCGAGTGGCACATGAGATCAAAAACCCGCTCACGCCAATAGCACTCTCTGCAGACCGCATTCTTCGCCATCTCGACCGTTCCGGCGCTGAACCGGCCTCATCCGAGGTAGTGCGCACTTGTGCGGAAGCGATCACCGGCGCGGTTGACACCGTTAGAAACCTAGTGAACGAGTTCTCCACCCTCGCCAGTTTTCCAGCTTCGCAGCCAAAACCTGAAGACATCAACGCAATTGTCGAGAACGCTCTTTCAATGTTTAATGGGCGGCTCGATGGAATCCGCGTTCGCAAATTATTGGCGAAGGACCTGCCGAAGGTGATGGCTGATAGCGACGCAATCAGGCGCGCAACGGCGAACCTGGTGGACAATGCCGCGGAAGCGCTGCAAGGTTCGGTGCTAAAAGAAATTGAGATCTCGACCGCCCTCGTGGCCAGCCGCGATGCCGTCGAACTTAGCGTGGCGGACAGTGGCAGCGGGGTTACTCAGGATTTGAAAGAGAAACTTTTCC
>QHZV01000036.1:770-6946 GCA_003224785.1 Acidobacteriota bacterium | reverse complement strand
TCGTAAGCCGAATCGTGGAAGAGCATCACGGCTCGATTCGCGTGGAAGAAAACAAGCCGGTGGGCGCGCGCTTCGTGCTTGAGCTCCCACTTGCTTCGAGCCTTACTCCCGCGACTGCCGACATGCCGCATGCTTAAAATCCTCATCGTTGATGACGAGCCCGCAATTCGCGAATCGCTACAGAGCGTATTCGGGGATGAAGGATACACCGCGGCGGCGGCAGGCACGGGAGAAGCGTGCCTGGAAGCGGTCCGCAGCAAGCCATTCGACGTGATTCTGCTCGACATCTGGCTGCCGGGATTAGATGGCCTCGAAACCTTGCAGAAGATCCGCGAATTCGAAAATCCTCCCGAGGTGATCATCATCTCGGGTCACGGGACGATTGAAACGGCGGTTCGCGCAACCAAGTTGGGTGCATTCGATTTTCTGGAAAAGCCGCTGTCGATAGAGAAGACTTTGATTCTGGTGAAAAATGCCGCCGAGGCACGCAAACTTCGGCTGGAGAACCGCGATCTTAGAAAGCAGATTGCGCCGCGCAGCGTGATTGTGGGCGAGAGCGTCCCCATGAAAGCGCTGCGACAACAGATTCAACTCATGGCGCCGACCAATGGACGCGTGTTGATCTTCGGCGAATCGGGAACCGGAAAGGAATTGGTCGCGCGTGCGATCCACGGGCAAAGTCCGCGCAGCGATGAAATGTTCGTCGAGGTAAACTGCGCTGCAATTCCTGAGGACCTGATTGAAAGCGAATTGTTCGGCCACCGTCGCGGATCAATTCCGGCTGCAGGCGCCGACAAAGAAGGCAAGTTTCTCAAGGCGAACGGCGGCACGCTCTTTCTTGACGAAGTGGGCGACATGAGCTTGAAGACACAAGCCAAGGTTCTGCGCACACTTGAAGAGCACAGCTTTACGCCGGTGGGAGGCGAGCAAGCGATTACAATCGATGCCCGCGTGATCGCATCAACCAACAAAGATTTGGAAGAGGAAATCTCGACCGGGAATTTTCGAGAGGACCTTTTCTATCGCCTCAACGTGATTCCGTTTTCTGTTCCGCCTCTGCGTGAGCGTAAGGAAGATATCCCGTTACTGGCACGCCATTTTCTCAAAGAATTTTCCGGACAGTATGGGCGGCGCCCTCGTGAGATCACTGACGATGCGATTGAAGCGCTCATGCGCTACTCATGGCCGGGCAATGTTCGTGAGTTGCGAAACGTAATCGAGCGGATTGTGATCATGAACCCAACGACCAGCCGCTTTGAACGTAAGCACTTGCCGCCACTGGTATATCGGGATGGCGGTCGACGCATCTCTGGCTTTCTTACCCTGCATGAAGCCCGTGCCGCTTACGAGCGCGATTACATCCTGAAGAAGTTGGATGACAATCACGGAAACATCAGCCGCACGGCTGAAGTTTTGGGGCTGGAGCGCAGCCACTTATACAGGAAGATGAAAACCTTGGGAATCACGGTGAAGGAGTAGCGTCTGGCGTCAGCCTGCCGGCGTTTCAAACCCAGCTCATTCGGCTGCCTAAACCAAATGCTCCAACTGCCTTCTCCAGTCCAGTTCTTCTACGAAGCCTCGCGATTGGCGCCAGTTCGGACGAACCTTCACAAATAACTCAAGAAACACTTTCACTCCCAGCATTCGCTCGATTTCGAGTCGGGCTTCGGTTCCAATCTGCTTGAGCATTTGCCCTTGGCGGCCGATTAAGATCCGTTTCTGCCCCTCGCGCTCGCAGTAGATGACCGCCGCGATTCTGACAAGCTTCTTGCGCTCTTCAAATTGTTCCAGCACAACCGTCGTTTGGTGCGGCACTTCTTCGGCAGTCTGAAGAAGGAGCTGCTCCCGGATCAATTCTGCCGCCATAAAGCGCAAAGGCTGATCGGTAATTTGGTCATCGGCAAAATACTTCGGACCATTGGGCATGGCTCTGGCTAATTTCTCAATTAGGAGAGTCAGTCCCTCACTCTTGCGCGCGGAAATGGGAATGATCTCGCGAAATAATTTGAGTTTTCCATAGCGTTCTATTAGCGGAAGCAGCTTCAGCTTCTCGCCTCGTAACAAGTCAATTTTGTTCAACAGCAGCATCGCCGGAGTCTGTGTTTTCTTTACGAGCTGCAGAACAAAATCCTCGTCTTCGTCCTTCGGGCGTGCTGCGTCCACGATCACCAAAGCCAACTCGCATCCATCCATGGCTTCGCGAACTTCCGCCATCATCTTCTTTCCTAGTGAATTGTCTGGCCGATGCAAGCCAGGAGTATCGATCAGGACGATCTGCGCTCCGGTCTTGTTTTTTGCCTTCGGAATGTGCACCACTCCCAGCACTCGATTGCGCGTAGTCTGCGGCTTGGGACTGACGATCGCGAGCTTCTGCCCTGCGAGCGCGTTTAGTAGCGTGGACTTGCCCGCGTTGGGACGACCGAGAATGCACACGAATCCGGAATGGAAAGCCATGATGAGAAATGTTTGGAAAGTCTATATCAGCTTCAGCTGCTGCGCATTAGGGACGGACACTCGCACGCGCTCCACGCGGCGTTGAGTTGCCTGCAACACTTCGAGGCGCAGCCCATCTTCTTCAACGACCTCGCCTTTTTTCGGAATTCGGCCTGCGAGTTCGCTTACCAGGCCGGCGACCGTGGTCGCATCTCTCCGCTCAGGACGCACGCCCAGCAGTTCTTCCAATCGGTCCACGTCCATGTTGCCAGGGACCAGGTACGAGGCCTCGCTTTCCCGCACGACTTGCGCAACCTCATGCTCGTCACTGATCTCGCCTACGATCTCTTCCACCAGGTCCTCGATTGTTACCAGTCCGGCCACGCCACCGTATTCGTCAATCACGATTGCCATGCGGACCTTCTTCTTCTGCATCTCTCGCAACAGGTCGCTGCCTAACTTGGTCTCTGGGACGAAGTACACGTCCTTGCGCATCAGAGAGCCTACGGTGCGGCTGTGCGCATCGGCATCCGCCACCTGCAACACATCCTGTGCGTAAACGACTCCCACGATCTTGTCGATGCTTCCCTCGAAAACCGGCACGCGCGAAAACGGCCGCGATCGCAACAGCTCAATAAATTTTTCGACACTGGTATCACTCGGCACAACGACCATTTCCGGCCGCGGCTTCATCGCTTCGCGTGCAGTCTTTTCGCTAAATTGCACAACCGACTGAATCAAATCGCGGTTGCTCTCATCCAGGATTCCTTCCTCCTGCCCGGCTTCGATCAACGCGTCCACGGCGTCGGCCTGTGTCTCAGGTTGTTCCTCAGAGTGTTCGCGGGTCAAGGATGTCACCGACTGCAGGAAACCGAGGATCAGCGTGATGGGGAGCACCAGATAGATCAGAATTTGAATCAGGAGTACCCATCGCAGCAGCCACTCGCCTTTCGTACGCGAGAAATAAACGAATGGCAAAAAGCGGTTGAATACGATCACGATCAAGACCAGTCCCAAGACCGCTTCGAGAATCTCTTCGACGCTCCAGCTGCCATCGCGGAAAACTCCAAATGCCAGGACCATCGCGATTGCGGCCATGAGTAACGGGGTAACAACTGACATGGAAAGCGCTGCACGCGACCGGCTGACCTTCAGCTTCGGCTCTACTCGCTGCTCGAACGCGTCAATGTTGTCCTGAAATTCGCGGGACAGAAACTTGCCGATTTCCGCATAGACGCGTTCGACGTACGAGGATAGGGTGAGCAATCCGAGTAGAAGAAGCAGCGTAATTGCGATGGCCAGATTCATGTTCGTGCTCGCGCTGACCTCGCATTCGACTTGGGCCGGCGGCGCTCGGAGCTCATGCTTGTGCTTCGCTCAATGAGGCCGCTGGGAAGCTGAAGCCGTTTGCGCATTAATTGTTCTCGGCGCGCCATTTCGCCATGATCGCTGTCGTGATCATACCCCGCCAGGTGCAAGAGAGCGTGAAGAACCAGAATTCGAACTTCATCACTCACTGAATGTCCCAGTGCTCTAGCATTTTTCGCAGCCATTTCAGCTGAGATCACAATGTCGCCTGCGAAACCGCGAACGAAAATCGGCGCGGGAAACGAAAGCACATCAGTGGCCCGGTCCTTCCCTTTGAAGCGCAGATTCAGAGCACGGATTTCACGATTGTCGGTCAACATCACGGTGACCATTCCACGAAGGCGCGTCGCCCGGCAAGCGTCGGCAATAAATTTCGTAAGCTCGCGCTTACTCATGCCGGGAACACGTTGCTTCACGATAATAGTTGGCTGCATCTTTAAGTCTTGCGAAACAATTCACGTAAAAACAAAAAGAGGGCCGTAGTGCACCCTCCCCTCGCGAGAATCCTATTCCAATTCGCTGTTCAATTCTTCCCTGGCCCGCAGGTCGGAAGCCATCAAGTTCAAATTCCCGGGAGCTTTCGCGTCCAGAAGTTCCATCTGCTCCTCCGCCACTTTCGTTTTGTGCTCGTCATAGGCACGGATGATGCGTTGCACCAAATGGTGCCGCACCACGTCCGACTCGTCGAAGTATGCAAACGATAATCCCTGCACGTTCTTCAAAATATCTACAGCTTCGAGCAGTCCGCTGCGCCGCGCGTTCGGCAAATCAATCTGCGTGACATCGCCGGTGATCACCGCTTTGGAGTTGAACCCCAAGCGGGTGACGAACATTTTCATCTGCTCGGACGTGGTGTTTTGCGCTTCATCCAAGATGACAAAAGAATCGTTCAGCGTGCGTCCGCGCATGAAAGCGATGGGCGCAATCTCGATCACATTCTTTTCCAGATAACGGTCCACTTTCTCAGGATCAAGCATGTCGTAAAGAGCGTCGTAGAGTGGCCGCAGGTAAGGATCAATTTTCTCTTGCAGTGTTCCCGGCAAAAAGCCCAGGCGCTCCCCAGCTTCGACTGCCGGTCGAGCCAAAATGATACGGTTCACGCGTTTTGAGATCAGCGCAGAAATGGCCATTGCCACCGCCAGATAAGTCTTGCCCGTTCCGGCAGGGCCGATTCCGAAAACCATGTCGTGAGTTTCGATCGCGTCCAGATAACGGCGCTGATTCAAGCTTTTCGGCTGCACGGTTCGGCGTCCAAACGAACGTTGTCGGCCGGCTTCAGCCAAGCCCCGCAATGTGGTCTTTGGGTCGGCGACGAGGACGCGCAACATGCTGTTCAGATCGCCGTTGTTGAAGGTGTGTCCGCCCCTTTGGAGTTGGTCGAAGTCGGAAAAAACTTGCTCGGCACGGGCTACATCACCCGGCGTGCCCTCCAGTTCAATGGCATTCGCGCGTAAGTCAATATTGATATTCAGGCCGTCTTCGAGGACGTGCAGGTTTTCGTCGCGGGTGCCAAAAAGGGTTTCGATATTCGGGGTTATTTCAATGCTCTTCTTCATTCAGGTTTCACTTTACGAACGTCAGTACACGCTCCGGCGCAGTTGCGCAGTTCCTGTTGCCTGGTTTGAAACGCGAAGTCGAGGTGCCACCATTCGGCATTCCTCTTCGGATTGTACTTCGCCACATGGGGTGGGGAAATAACAGTTCTGTTAAAAGCGTACCCTCCTGAGATGCTGAGAGTCAACCCGCGGAAATCGCGGAAAAATCATGGGATTTCGCACCGGAAAGACCGTACCTGACGGGCCCAATCACCATTTTTTGAAGATTACAAATACCGCTCCGATGATCATTGCAAACCCAGCCACGTAGTTCCATCTCAACGGTTCTTTCAAATAGAAAACCGAAAACACTGAGAAAACGCTGAGTGTGATCACTTCCTGGATGGTCTTTAATTGGGCGGTGCTGAATTCGTAAGATCCAATCCGGTTTGCCGGCACTTGAAAGCAGTATTCCGCAAAAGCAATGACCCAGCTAACTATGACTACTTTAAAAAGTGGCGCCTGGCGATACTTCAAATGCCCATACCAGGCGAAGGTCATGAAGATGTTGGAGAGCGTCAGCAGCAGAATGGTAGTCATGCATGTATGCTGCCCGATTCCCTTCCGCTTCGCCAGCGATGATTGACCAGCAGGAACTCGCTCCGTTACAATGACTTATTCGATACCCGCTGGGACCACCCTCCGGGACTCCTACTGAAAAGGCACTTATCGGCAATGGCAAATCATCTTTCCGCGCTCAAACGCGCCCGGCAGAACGAAACGCGCACGCAGCGCAACCGAAGCAACACCTCTCGACTGCGCTCCGCATTGCGCGATCTC
>QHZV01000036.1:0-758 GCA_003224785.1 Acidobacteriota bacterium | reverse complement strand
GCAAGTCTTCCGCAAGACGGTTTCCGCCCTCGATAAGGCCGTCCAAAAGGGCGTTCTGCATGACAACACCGCAGGTAGGTATAAGTCCCGTTTGAGTGCACGGCTGAACGCGCTGAAGTAAGCTTTGCAGGCTGGTTTTCTAGTTCGCAACACGGGAACTGTTCCACGTTACACCTCGCTCGACACGCTCGCTAACAGCACTACCCCTACCCACTAGCTACTATCCACTCCTTTCCTGTAGAGTTTCCGCGACACAAATTCCAGCCGGAGGGCTCGCTTCGATGGCATTGTTCGCGTCCGATGTTTCGCTTCCCACAGATTTCCAGACAAATTTCCTCATGCTGTTGCGCTGGATCCACTTCATCGCCGGCATCACCTGGATCGGCCTGCTGTACTTTTTCAATCTCATAAACATCCCGTTCATGAAGGAACTCGATCCAGCGACCAAAAGCAAGATCATGCCCAGCCTCATGCTGCGAGCGCTGCTCTGGTTCCGTGTTTCGGCTGTCGTGACCGTCCTCGCCGGGCTGGCTTATTGGGGAAGCATCGTCGGCTCCGACGCGCGGAATGCTGGCGCCGCGCCCACTACGCCTCTGGTCAGCTTCCTCGTGGTCTGGACTTTGACATGGGCGCTCATGTACGCGCTCCTGCTGCCGGGAAAAGGCATTCTGGATAAAGGCTGGGTTCTTGCGATTCTTTACATTGTGATCGTCGCCCACTCGGCGCATCTTTTCTTGCATTGGAACTCCCAGGGATGG
>QHZV01000035.1 GCA_003224785.1 Acidobacteriota bacterium | reverse complement strand
TCTATTCAATTGGCTTTTCGCGCGGCATTTTGCCGGCACTCTGGTTCTGAGGATCGAAGACACCGACCTGGAGCGTTCGACTCCGGAAATGGTCGAAGGCATCTTGCAGGGACTGCAGTGGCTCGGACTCAATTGGGATGAGGGTCCGTATTACCAAACCCAACGAGGGGATCTTTACTTTGCAGCGGCTGAAAAGCTGATCGATTCGGGCGTCGCGTACTACTGCTTTTGCAGCAAGGATGAGTTGGAGCGCCGGCGGCAAGAAGCCGCCGCTGAGGGCAGACCGCCGAAATACGAAGGCCCTTGCCGACGTCTGGATCGAGCCGAAGCATTGCGCCGCAAAGCTGTGGGCGAGCCGGCGGCGGTGCGGTTCAAGGTTCCTGAAGGCGGCAGCACGGCATTCGACGACTGCGTCTTTGGCAAAGTTGAATTTGTAAATAGCGAGCTTGAAGACTTCGTCCTGCTGCGTTCTGACGGCAGCCCGACGTATCACCTGAGCGTGGTCGCCGACGATATTGATCTGCGCATCACGCACATCATCCGAGGATCCGATCACATTTCCAATACGCCCAAGCAAGTGCTGCTGTATCAGGCTCTGGGAGCTGCATTGCCCACCTTCGCCCATGTTCCTCTCATTTTGGGTGCAGACAAGACGCGTTTGAGCAAGCGTCACGGCGCTACTAGCGTGATGTCGTACCGCGACGAGGGCGTTGTGCCCGAAGCATTCCGGAATTTTCTGGCGCTCCTGGGATGGACTCCACCGGAAGGCACTCCGGAAATATTGGGCGATGCGGAACTGATTCGCTTGTTCGGCCTCGAGGGAATCTCGCGCTCCAATGCTGTCTTTGATCGCGCCAAGCTCGACTGGTTCAATACAGAGTACATTCGCGCCTATTCGGCCGAACGCCTTTTGCCACTGATTGAAGAGGAGTGGCGAAAGGCAGGATTGCAAGTTCAGGTCGAAGACAACAGAAGTTCAAAACACATGAGCGATGATCAGCAAAGGAGCAGTGCCCCAGGCGCCCATCGCGAGTTTGCACCTCTCCGCCAGGATCAGCACGACCCCAGCCTGGCAGGGGCGGAATACATTGGTCCACGCACAGATCAGCGACGTTCGAGTCCCGGAGGGGCGGACAACGTTAGCTCAGGACGTAAGTCCTGGGTAGGCCAACAGAACGAGCACAGTCCCGCAGGGACAGCACCAAGCGGTCGCCAGTGGCTTCTTTCCACAATTGATCTGTTGAAACCAAGAGCCCGCAGCCTGAAGGACTTCGCCGGCTCATTCCGCGCGTTTTTCACCGACGAGTTCGCAGCCGATCCGGCTGCCGTCGAGAAGTTCCTGAAGGATGAAAAAATACGGCAGTTGCTCGTGGAACTCGGCAGACGTTACGAGTCACTGCCGGACTTCAGCGAAGGGGAAACAGAGAGGGTCTTACGTGAGTTCGCCGCCGAGAAGGGCGTAAAAGCCGGCGCACTGATCAACGGCGCACGCGTGGCACTCACCGGGCAAGGGGTTGCGCCGAGTTTGTTCGCGGTGATGATGGCCCTGGGGAGCGAGCGTACAAGGCGACGCTTGGAGGGAGTTGAAGCTGCCGCTCAGAGTCTCGGCGTGAATACCTGAGTTGGCTCGATGGATTTAGGTCGTACTCGTGTTTGTAGCGACCGGCAGTTCGGATAGCCTTCTTCACCATGCATCCATGGCTCAAACTGGCGATACTCCTTATTGCGTGCTGCCCGGCCTATGCAGGCGACTGCTCGAGTGCGTCGATCTGGTTGAGTGCCGTCGACAACACCGGCATCGTCACAACCCTTCACGAGGACAGCATCAAAATCAAGATCGGCGGCGAGTCCGCGGAACTGCTTAATCTTTCTCTCGATATGCATCCCCGCCGGATTGTTCTCATAGTCGATACAAGTGGGAGCATGAGTGCATCTCCTCAAGACCACCGCTGGGGCATCGGGTTGTTAGCCTCAGGATTTGCCAGCGATTCCGTGCCTTTCAATGCCGCGGTGATGCTCGTGCGCATCGGCGAAAAAATCACTCAGAAATCGAAAGATTTCCAACCCCGTTCTGAAGTGCAGCAAGAGATTCTGAGCCTGAAGGATCAAGCACCCGCGGGACGAACACCCCTGCTCGACTCTATCGAGAAAGCGGCATCGATGTTTGGAGTTCCCCAATTCGGCGATGCCATCTATTTGGTGAGTGATGGCGGCGACAACAAAAGCACAGTTACACTTTCGAAACTGCAACCACAGCTGATCGAACGCGGGATCAGAGTCTTTTCCTTTTCTGTGCGGCAGCCGTCCGCTTATGAGGAGCAAGGGCCAAATCCGAATCTCATGAAAGACCTAGCGGAATTCACGGGAGGTTACTTTTTCGAATTTCCTGAATATCCAAGCAAACAAGAACAAACGGAAATGCCACGTCTGGCGTTGCGAATCGCTAAGCAGGTGCAAGAGCTATATAGAGTGGAGCTTGGGATTCCTGAACCTGAATTGAGGAACAAACACCTTAAAATAGCGTTGGCAAACCAGGCCAACCGTCGAGATGTTATTAAACTTGCTTATCCCCGCCTGCTCAGGCGGTGCGACTTCTTACCCTAAGGGGTTGCCTACCCGTGCACGTGCGGGCTCTGCGGCGTGTTTCTGTGTTTATTCTCGCTCGCGCTTTTGGTGACTCTCACCTCAAAAGTCACCGGCAGCTTCCGGGGCGGGTAACACGCAGCGTTGTCGCAGGCCTGGTAATTCAAATATCCGTGCACGGCATACTTCGTGGGTAGCACCGTCTTCAGCGGACGCACTTCAACTGTGATTGTGAAATCTCCGCTATAGACATTGATCTTCTCGTCAGGCGCAAACGGGAAGCTGCGGTCTTCACCATCCGGATACCTCACTTTGCGCACCAGAATGTCCGTAGGAGCGTCCAACTTCAATTCCGTTTTCTTCAGATACTCCTGATGTGGCAAGTTGGAATTGATATGAAAGCCAGACGGTACGCGGAACATCAACTCGACCGTTCCCGAATGGCCACGACTGATGGGAATGATTTCGGTCGGCTGCATAATAACGGAAGGCCGCTGGTTCCCTGGCGACTCTTGGGCGAGCACACCAAGCGCGGCACCAAGGACTGCAGCCACAAGCAATCCGATCTTCACTTCGTCGCCACCTGCGTACCAAGCGCCTTCTGGACGTTAACTTCTATCTCTGAGCGGCTCACCAACCCAAACACCCGATCGATGATTTTGCCGTCGCGGCTGATGTAGAACGTCGAAGGCAGATATTGCACGCCTCCATACTGCGTGCCCACCTCTTCTTTCCCGATCACAATCGGATAATTGACGTTCATCTTCTGCGCAAAATCGGCTATGTCTTTGACGGGAGCGTCATCCATCGCGACCCCCAGTACCTGTAATCCCTGGGGACCGTATTTTTTCTGCAGGTCCACGAACCATGGCATCTCGACCTTGCACGGCTCGCACCATGTTGCCCAAAAATTCAGCAGCACGGCCTTACCACGATAATCCGAAAGTTTTAGCGTTTTCCCATCCAGTGAAGCAAGCGAGAAGTCGGGGGCGGGCTGATTCAGCAGCTTGGCTGAGCCTGCATTAGGCGATCCGTGGCGGGCCTTCTGTATCCCAAACACCAGCATGATCGAGACCACCATGGCAACAACTATGAGAATTACAGGGTCGCGTTTCACGAGTTCCTTTTTTGCCTGACAGCGGTCCCTTCTCCCAGGCCCCCCTCAGAGAACGAAGCGATTCAGTGCGGAAAAATAACGTGCCAGCAGGGTAAACTTCCCGAAAACGAGCAGCAAACCAAGAGCGATCAGAAGGCCTCCGCTTACTATCTCTAGCGCGTGCATGTAACCGCGGAAGCGTCCGTAAAACTTCAGGAACCGCTCAATGCCTAACGAGGTTAGCAGAAACGGTACTGCCAGCCCCAGAGAATAAATCGTAAGCAGAAATATTCCTTTGAAGACGGAATCCTGCGCCGCAGCGAACGCGAGAATAACACTCAGGATTGGCCCCACGCACGGCGTCCACCCAAAAGCAAATGCAAAACCGATTACAAACGCGCCCCACGCGGTACTGCCCCCTTTGACATTGTGCAAACGCTTGTCCGCATAGAGGGCGTTGATCCGCATGATCCCGGTGAGGTGCAATCCAAAAACAACGATCAGGACACCCGCAACTCGGGCCAGCACAGCCTTGTACTGCGCCGCCAGTTGACCGACTTCGGTTGAAATGGCCCCCAGCGTGACAAACACAATGCTGAATCCGAGGATGAATGCCAGCGAATTCAGCATTACCTTGCGCAGAAGGGATGCTTCCTGGCTTTTCAATTCCTCGACCCCGACGCCCGAAATCAGTGAGACGTACCCGGGCACCAGTGGCAACACGCAAGGCGAGAGAAATGAAACCAGGCCGGCCGTGAAAGCAGCGATCGGCAGCGGGAGATTCGGCATTCAGCGTTATTGTACCTGTTTGAAATCGAGCATGGGCCGTGCGATACCAGCCATCGGTGTAGTTACCCAGCTGACTACTGTGCCTTCGGCCCAATCTCGGCAGGCGCGGCGGCCACGAACTTACGGATCAGCTCCGGCGGCACGGTCGCGGTCAGCACCGCCCGCTCATTTTTCTGTTCAATCTTTAGACTCTCGATTGCCTTCTTCATATCCGGATCCGATGCCTGGCCACCCACTGAGATCTCAGCCGAACGAAATACTTCGAGGAATGCGTTCACCTGCTGCGTGAGTTGTTCTGCCGATTGTTCATTCGGAGTAAAAGCCTCAGCCTGGAAGTGCACTCCGAGCAGAGGACGATACCGTACGGAAGCCACCACCGTTGCCGCACTCGGGCTCGGCAGAACAAATCCCGCTGCTGCTTGATCGTTGGGATTCATTCGGACCACCGCCCATGCCAGGCTGGTCAACGGCACACGTTTGTAGAACTGCCGCAACAATGCCGGACCACCAAATGGCGACGCCAGCTTGCGCGAACGATAAACAATTCCGCGAATCACCGACGGATCGTTGTGGTTCGAAACTGCAATCGTGTCCACGCCCAAAACGGCCACGCGCAGGGTTCGTCCATCGAGAGGAACGTTGTAGATCGTGACCGACTGGTACTCGTCCGTCGAAACGGCCAGCCCCTTCAGATAAGTGCGGAACTTGTCGCCATCAATTTTGGCCACGAATACATACGAGAACCTTGTCTCCGGCCCACTCGCCGGACTAGCGTAATGGATGGCGACTGCGGCCTCCTGTAAATCACGCTCAAACTCGAACCCGGTGGCCTGAATAAATTGCTCGTAATCGGGATCGTGCCTTACTGAGGGCAGTGTTCCAGCGACGTCCGCGAGCCGCATCCATTTGAGGTCGGCATAGACAAAGCCATCCGCACCGGGGAGCAGACGGGCAGCCTCAGGCGGCGCGTGCTTCCTCAACTGCACAATTAGGGTTAAGGCGGCTACGACCAGCAGGAAGCCGACGAGAACAGGAAGGCGGCGCTTGATTCGCATGAAAAGCGGTGCACCGATGATAGCAGGTTGGCATGTGGCGCGGACGCCCTCGTCCCAGAGGCACGACGTGAGTTAGCCGAGGAGTTTCCGCGGATCGCGGACCTGAAATCCTTGTAGCTTTGATTTGCTCCGTAAATCCGCGTAAATCCATTGCAGACTCAAGGTTGATTCGAGGTTGCAATCATTGATATCATTGATTGCATGGCTAGCATAACCATCCGTCAGTTGCCAGAAACGACCAAGCGCAAGCTACGCATGAGGGCTGCGGAGCATGGCCGCTCAATGGAGCAGGAGGCGAGAGAGATCTTAAAAGTTGAACTTGCCAAACCGCCCAGGACTGGAAAGGACCTGGTCGATGCGATTCGCCGGAGATTTGCCCCATACGGGGGGGTTGAGCTTGAAATCCCGCCACGCGAGCCAATTCGCGATCCCGAAATTCGATAGACCGTGACGATTCTTGACACGAATGTCGTTTCCGAGGTCATGGCCACCTTTCCGTCACATGCGGTGCTCGCCTGGCTTGCAAAGGGACGAACTGCCGATGAATTCTTCATCACAACGATCACAGTTGCCGAAATTTTCTATGGGATTGAACTGCTGCCGATGGGCATAAGGCGCGACACGCTGGGTGCAGATGCAGAGGGAATGTTTCAGGAAGATTACGAAGCCCG
>QHZV01000452.1 GCA_003224785.1 Acidobacteriota bacterium | reverse complement strand
CAATCATATGGGCGGCTCGTAGGTGGAAGGCACGCCCTGTGGCAAAGCGGTAGACAAGCGCAAGGAATGGTGGGCCCAGTTCGAAGGACTCAATTCCCTTCTGCTGATGCACGAGAAATATGGCAAGCAAACGTCCGTTTACTTCGACGCATTTCTAAAACAGTGGCAATTCATTAGCGAGCACCAGATTGATCCGGAGTTTCATGGCGTTTACCAAGTGGTCGGTCCGGACGGCACAGCCGAAAATTCCACTAAAGGACAGATCTGGAAAGCGGCGTATCACGATGGTCGTGCGTTGTTGAATGTGAAGGCCAGACTGAAGAAGTTGGCTGAGCAGTGAGGGCTCGCATTAGAAGCTCAGCGTTCGCAGGACGAAATACTGTTGCTTTAGGCCTCACGCACTTTGGATGACCGATCGCGGTTGTGCCGCGATTTCCATTCTTCACTGAAGCGTTCATATCGCTTCGCCAAGTGTTCCAACTCAGTATCCGACAATGTCTCGATGTTAATCATCTCATTGCGCGCGCTGTTCAATGCGCGGATGACTTCGTCGAGCTTCAAGTGCAAGGCCAGCGCGTCTCGATTTTGAGTGTTTTGAATTAAGAAAACCATCAAGAAAGTGACAACGGTGGTCGCCGTGTTAATGACAAGTTGCCAAGTGTCGGAGTACCGAAAATAGGGGCCGGAGAGTCCCCAGATCAGAACGGAGAGGATCGCCAGGGCAAAAGCCCAGGAGGACCCGACCGAGCCCGCAGCTTTGGTGGCAATCCTTCCGAATTTTGCGTTTAAACCGTTGTGTTTATCGAGATCCATTTTGGCAACCCTCGTGAGCGTTTGGATGCAGGAAGGCGACTGGAGGGTGGTGATAATGGGTTGTGGGCTCTAGGAGATAGCTAAAAGCAAGCATGAAAGAACCTGGGTGGCGAATGATGCTCGCGATCCGCATCGAAGTTGACCCACATCATCGCAGCCCCTAAAATCGAAATGCCGCTGTATTTTTCCCACTTACAATACTGCCCCCTCGTTCAATGGCAGGACAGCAGATTCTGGATCTGCTTATCGGGGTTCGAGTCCCTGGGGGGCAGCCAAATCTTCGTAGATCCGTGAAATTGCGTTAAAACCCTAGTCGTGTTTGCTACGCAAGCGTCTGTCGAAGATGTCCCGCTACATCGCCAAGGAAGCGATGAACCGAAACTTCCGCTATGCGATGGCCGACAATCGCATTCATGGCCTTACCCAAGGCGCCAAACGGAGGTTCGTAATGCGCCAGGAAGTCCAAATTGGGTCTCATTTGGGGTGAGCGGATAAATGGACAGCTCCGCTTTCATAAGCGGAAATAAACCTGGCATGGTCGCGCCTTCCCATTCGAGCAACAAACGAGTGGTTGGCGAAGGCATGGTATCAACCTTCTCCTCGATATTCTTGACCGAAACTTTCACGTCGGCCTTGATTCCGATGCCGCCAAAGTCCACGTGCAGTTCGGTGGTTACCGATTGCGCCCGCGAGACTGCCGATTTTGTTGCTGACTGAAAGACGGCTGGGGACGCGCTGGTAAGGATGGTTCACGTAATCATAGCTGCGAATTTCGCGCGGTGTTTTGCTCGCCAGCTGCCCGGCGGGATCGGGACCTAAGTAACGCCAAACCCGATCAAATCTATGGCCGGGTGATGTGGACGTGGAAGGTCATGTAGTAGTCACCGGCATTGATCTCGGCTTTGCGACCAGGCGTCGCCAGACGCCCAACTGCACGTCCCGAGGTGACGGTGCCGTCCGGATTGACAACCGGAACAGGATCCACAAACCAGTCGCTGCAGAGGCTATTGCTCCCCAGGGAGTTGCATTGAATCTGAACTTGGCTGGTTTCGTTATAACCGCCGAATGAGCCGGTCATATAGACGCGGTAGTAGGTGCTGCCCCAGTTGAAGCGAAAGATCGCGGGACAAATGATTGTTTGCCCTACCTTGTTCATCGTTCCCATATCAAGCAGGATGCCGGTGCATTTTTCCTCGAACTTGGAAACCAGATTATCTGTTCCCTGAAATGGCGGATTCGGAGGAACGGTGTAGCCAGGCTGGCCCGCTGGAATTGCATTCACGGAACTGAGTGTCAATCGCATCGTCCGAACGGTTGAACTGAGCAAATCAAGCTGCCAATCGCCAGGCGGCTCTTGATTGTAGGTGTTCGCGGTAAAAATTGAGGTCACACCCTGCAACGCATTGTCGTATTCACCAACCACACCGTGGGTGGGTCCTGCCTGGCTGTCACTTTGGATGGAATACGCGGTTCCATTTGTGTCCAAATCGGAAATGTAGCTCGACACCAAGATGTTGGGAACGGGCCTACCAGCGAACGCTAGGGTCACACCAAAAACCAGCGCAATGCCGCGGCATTTCATCGCGTTTTCTCCTCGATCTCAAAGTCGGACAAAGGCGTGAACCCAGCTCTCGATCAGAAGCAAACAGTGTGTGCGGATACTACTTCCGTAGCGAGTACGCATTCAATACCTCAAAAGTTGTAGAGAATACTTGGGATTCCGTGAATCGAGCGCCTAAGGGTCTCCCCGCAATTCTCGGGATCCCGATCCCGTGCTCAGCCTCAATGAGTTCTATTAAAAGGGATGTCAAGAAAAAACTCCGCCCGCAGCCGGAGGCGAGATGTTTTCTCGAGATCCAGCCCACTGTAATTTTGCTTCGCTAGAGAAGTTTGATTTGCCATTCTGGTGAGTGTCCTCTGGTGAGTTAGCGGTGCCGTCGAGTTTGCGAGAGCGACAAGCTAGC
>QHZV01000257.1 GCA_003224785.1 Acidobacteriota bacterium | reverse complement strand
GGCGCCACTGATCATTGATGCGAATGCTGTGTTGACCTGCTCGCTCACGCTTCAACGCTTCCAGGCGATTGCCTGGCGGAGACGCCAAATCGCGGAGGGAAACCGCGGCATCGAGTTGCCTCAGTTTTCTTTGCGCGATCCGCTCGATGGCTCGAAAACGCGGAACCCGCTCCCGCTGATGGAGCCTCTGTGCGTCCTTCGACCGGAAGCTCTTGATCATCGCCCGCAAGTTATTGTATAACGGTATGCCTCCAGCGGTTGATTTTGCCCGCCAGAACCAGCAACGATTCTTGAACGAATTAAAAGATCTGCTGCGCATTCCCAGCGTCAGCACCGCGCCCGAGCACAAATCCGATGTCCAGCGGGCTGCCGATTACGTCGCCAGCGAGTTGCGCCGCATCGGCATGGAGAGTGTCGAGGTCATCCCGACCAAAGGCCATCCGCTGATCTATGCCGACTGGCTGCATGCCGCGGGCAAGCCAACAGTGCTTTGCTACGCGCACTATGATGTGCAGCCGCCCGATCCCCTGAACGAGTGGATCTCGCCACCGTTTGAGCCCGCCGAACGCAACAACAACATCTACGCGCGGGGCGCAGTGGATGATAAGGGCCAGCTGTGGATGGAGATCAAAGCCATTGAATCATTGATGAAGGCGGGCGAGGCCCCCGCCCCACACAAACCCAAGCTGCCCATCAATGTCAAATTCATCATCGAAGGTGAAGAAGAAGTTGGGGGCGAATCCATCGCTGAGTATGTCCGCAGGCAGAAATCGAAACTCAAAGCCGACTTCGCGCTGGTCTGCGATACGGAATTATTCGCGCCCGACTTGCCGACACTATGCGTGGGACTGCGTGGGTTGGTCTATACGGAAATCGAAGCCGTAGGACCGAAAGTTGATTTGCACTCGGGCATGTACGGGGGCGCCGCGCCCAATCCATTTTTTGCGCTCATCGAGATCATCAGCAAATTGAAGGATGCCAAGGGCAAAGTTCTGATTCCCGGCTTCTATAAAAACGTAAGGCTGCCCTTCAACGAGGAACACTATCGCAAAACCGAAGTGGGCTCGACAAAACTCACTGGGGAACCGGGATTTTCGGTGCTGTATCGCACCTGGGCACGTCCTACGCTCGAAGTCCACGGCATGCCCGGAGGATTCACGGCACCCGGAGCAAAGACTGTGATTCCAGGACGAGCGCAGGCCAAAGTGTCCATGCGATTGGTGCCCAATCAAGACCCGGACGACATTCTGAAACGCTACACCGCATACGTTAAGAAACTCACGCCGAAAGGGATCGAGACCAAGATCAAGGTCTGGAGCAAAGGCCCAGCGTGCGTGGTGGGAACGAACAATCCCTATATCAAAGCCGCCACCGAAGCCTTGCGCGAGGTCTTCAACAAAGAAACCGTATTCATCCGCTCTGGCGGCTCGATTCCAATCGTCACCGATTTTCAGGACGTGCTGAAGATTCCCTCCGTCATGATGGGCTTCGGCTTACCCGACGACAACCTGCACGCGCCCAACGAAAAGTTTCACATTCCGAACTTCTACCGTGGGATTGAATCCATCTGCGTGTTCTTCGAGAAGCTGGGCGGGTAAGAGCAAGACCTTTTAACCGCAAAGGTCACAGAGAAAACCAGAATGCATTTCCAATTTCAATTCCCTAGGGCTCCAGCTTGGCTTCACGCAATCTGCGCGCCGCAGTCTCGGGCGAAACTGGCGAATAATAGACCTCTTTGAAGGTGTACGACTTGGCCTTGGCGGCCAGAATCGGCAGGATCTCGATATGCCAATGGTAGTCTTCATCGAGCGTCTTCCAGTAGCCCAGGCTCGCCGACTGGTGCGAGCGATTGGGCGAGGTGTGCAACACCATGTGGAATGACTCGGTGATGGTGCGGATGCGTTGCAACGTCCGCTTCAGAAGGCCGGCAAGATCGCGCATGGGCCCCGGCCGCGACAGGGCAAAGCGTTCAAACGAGGCGTCATGAGTGCGGGAAAGAATCCAGGCTTCATAGGGCGCGCGCGTGGCATAGGGGCAGAGAGCGGTGAAATCTCCGCGCACCTCGATCAGGCGCTGCCCGGAGTGCATCTCCTGGGCCAGAATGTCGCAAAAAACGCAACGCTCCTTCTGTTTGAAGTAATCCAGCCCCGCGCGCAATTCATATAGCACGCGCCGGGGGATGAAGGTGGTGGCCGCAAGTTCCGAGTTCGGATGTTCGAACTCCTGCCCCGCTCCGAGACCGAAGTTTTTATAGACGCTGATATAGCGGAAGCGGGCGTCGCCCTTCAGGTCCTGGATCCGCTGCGCCGCCAACAGCAGAAACTGTTCGACTTCGGCATCGTCGGCCTGCCATAACTGGCGATCGTGCTGCGGGTTCTCGACCAGCACCTCGTGCGCGCCGAGGGTGGGCATGCGGTCGTAGAGACCCTCGCCGCGCCGGTCCGGTGGGACTTCAATGTGATAAATCGCCCCGGGATGTACCACGGCCCGCGCCGCCCAGAGGCCGCCCCGGACCGGGGCGCGGCTTGAGACCTGCTGCAGCTTTGTCTGCGCGTTCGGGCAGAGGCGGCACTCGGTACCGGGGCGGGGCGCGGTCTCCGGGATGTCGTCGCCGGTCAGCACCCAGGAGCGGGTCAGGGGGTCTTTGCGAAGTTCCATTTTCGTCGCGATCGCGAGCAGGAGATTATCGCACGGAGAGTTCAAAACCGTTTTACCGCAGAGGACGCCGAGTACGCCGAGAAAAGCATAGCCCGGTGAAGACTCAGATTTCCTTATCTTTAAGTTTAAGTTCTGCGTGAACTTCTGGCGCGCAGAAATCTCGTGAACTGCTGCCGGCGCGCTGGGCGGGGACCTGGTAAGCACGAAGGTAGTAAGGGACCTGTTTTCCACGACAGGTCACAGGGAGAGCAGCCATATAATTCGCGAAGAGAAACTGGTGAGATCGAAGGCGTCCAGCACTAAGCAAGCTCGCCGCTCGTGACTCACAGCTCAAAGCCCCACATGCCCGATCCCTCCACGCCGCTGATGCGGCAATATTCTTCCATCAAACAAGAGCACCCCTCTGCGCTTCTGTTTTTCCGGCTGGGCGACTTCTACGAGATGTTCTTCGAGGACGCAGTTTTGGCCGCGAAAGAGTTGCAGATCACGCTCACCTCCCGCAACAAAGAAAAAGGTATTGCCATACCCATGTGCGGGGTTCCCTACCATGCCGCCGAGGGCTACATCGCGAAATTAATCCGCCGCGGGTATAAGGTCGCAATCTGCGAGCAGATGGAAGATCCCCGTCTGGCGAAAAAGCTGGTGCGGCGCGAGGTCACACGCGTGGTCACGCCGGGCACCGCCGCCGATTCGACGCTGGGCTCTGAGGAAAATAATTTTCTCGCAGCGGTGGTGTCGATCGAGGCGCCGTCGGCTGGACACGGCAACGGCCATGAGCGCCCTGAGAATAAAGCCCGTGCGGGCTTCGCGGCGCTGGATCTTTCGACGGGCGAATTTCGCGCGACGGAATTCGTAGGCGAAGGCGCGCTGGGTAGAATCCGAGACGAACTCGAGCAACTCCGCCCCAAGGAGCTTCTGTACGCGAGTTCGACGCCGCTGTTTGATCTCGGCAAAAATGGGAGCGCGGGCGTCTCGCCGGTGCGGCCACGGTCTCAAGGATCTTGGGCCCTTACCCCTCTCGACGACTGGATCTTTGCACCCGACCACGCCATCCCGCTCCTTGAAAACCAGTTCGGCGTGCTTTCGCTCGAAGGCTTCGGCCTCGCGGCGAAACCCGCTGCTGCAGCTGCCGCCGGGGCCATCCTTCACTACGTGCGCTCCACCCAGCGGGGGACGCTCGAGCACGTGGACCGTATCGGATTTTACGAGCGGCAGAATTTCCTGGTGCTCGACGCCGTGACCGTGCGCAATCTGGAGCTGATCGAGCCGCTCTTTGCCGGCACCGACAGCGGAGTCACTCTCTTTCGCGCCCTGGATGCGACCGTCACTCCCATGGGCAAACGCCTGCTGCGGGCGTGGATGTTGCGCCCCTCGATTGACGCGAGCGAAATCAACCAGCGGCTCGATGCCGTCGAAGAGCAGGTAAAAGAAACCATCGCGCGCGAAGAGCTGCGCCGTTCGCTCGCGGGCGTGCTTGACCTCGAGCGCCTGCTGAGCCGGGTCACACTTGAAACTGCGAACCCGCGCGATCTGGTGGCTCTGGCTACGTCCGTGGCGCGCATTCCCACGGTCCGCTCAGCCCTCGCCCGGTTGAATGCGCTACGCCTGCAGTCATTGCACGCCACTATGGACGAACTGGCCGACATTCGTGAACGCATTGAAAAGACGGTAATCGCCGAGCCTCCGATTTCCTTAAACGACGGCGGTGTCATTCAATCCGGTGCCGATCCCGAACTCGACATCCTGCGGGAACTCAGCAAGAACGGCAAGCAGTTTCTTGCTGCCATGGAGCAGCGAGAGCGCGAACGAACCGGGATTAATTCGCTCAAAGTGCGATTCAATTCTGTCTTCGGCTACTATCTCGAAATTTCAAAAGCCAACCTGCAGCTGGTGCCGCCGGATTACGAGCGCCGTCAGACCCTGGTCAACGCCGAGCGCTTCTCGACCCCGGAGCTCAAAGAATATGAGGCGAAAATTCTGGATGCGCAGGAGAAGATCGTAGAGATCGAGCGCCGAATGTTTACGGAGCTGCGCACCGCTATTGCCGCGGAAGCCCGCCGCATCCGCCAGACGGCGCTTGCCCTCGCCGAAGTGGATGTGCTGACCTGCTTCGCGCATATAGCCGCTCTACGCAGCTACTGCCATCCCCAATTCGATGACTCCGAGGACCTCGAGATCATCGGTGGCCGCCATCCTGTGATCGAACAGCAGGACCTCTATGCTCTCGAATCCCAGGATTCCGAGGTTCGGGGAAAAAACCGCTTCGTGCCCAACGATCTTTATCTCGACTCCCGTATGCAGCGCATTCTAGTGCTGACCGGCCCCAACATGGGTGGCAAGTCCACTTACCTCCGGCAGACTGCGCTGATCACGATCATGGCCCAGATGGGGTGCTTCGTTCCCGCAACCAAGGCCAGATTGGGCGTAGTGGACCGCGTCTTTACCCGCATCGGCGCCAGCGACAATCTCGCCCGCGGCCGCTCCACCTTTATGGTCGAGATGACCGAGACCGCCGCGATCCTGCACACCGCGACTCCGCGCTCTCTCATCTTGCTGGATGAGGTTGGCCGGGGCACCTCGACCTATGACGGCCTGGCCATTGCCTGGGCGGCCATTGAATATCTTGATGCCCGGGTCCGTGCCAAGACGCTTTTCGCCACCCATTATTTCGAGTTGACCGAACTGGCCGAGCAACTTTCCGGAGTCAAGAACTTCCATGTGTCCGTCAAAGAGAGCGGCGCCGGAATCGTCTTCCTGCGCAAGGTCGAGCCGGGCGCGGCCGACCGCAGCTACGGAATCGAAGTCGGCAAACTTGCCGGGCTACCGGACGAGGTAGTCCGGCGGGCGCGCGAGGTGCTGGCCGAACACGAGAACGCGGAACTGCGCTTGACTGCGCAACTTTCCGACGATTCGCGCTCCCCGCGTGCCGCGCAGCTCACCATCTTCACGCCGCTTTCGCAGCCGGTGCTTGAGCGTCTTCGTGAGCTCGATCTCAATCGGCTCACGCCGCTGGAAGCGTTAAATCTCTTGGCCGAATTGAAACAGCAGGTGCTATAAAATTCTTGGCCTCTGATCCACGCGGATGAGCGCGGATCGAGATCGCGAATCCGTGTTGATCAGTCGAAATCTGTGGCCGGTCTGGAAAGATGGCGACCGTTGTGCCTTTTCATCTCGTGATCACCGCCCTCAAGTAAAATAATCCGTCTAAGTGATGCAATCTAAATTACGTTCGCGCGCCAGTGTCGGCCAGTTGATGATTGTCGGCTTCGACGGCACAGAAATGTCGTCCCCAATGGCCGAATTGCTCACCCGCATTCAGCCCGCCGGCGTGATTCTTTTCGGCCGCAACATCGTGAACGCGCAGCAGACCCATCAACTCCTTAAAGAGTGCCAGGCGTGCGTAGAAAAACCGATCTTCAGCTGTGTGGATCTTGAAGGCGGGCGGGTTGACCGGTTCCGCAGCGTGATGGGGCCGGCGCCCTCGGCGGCCGATGTTTTCGGCAGCGGCGAAGCCAAGCTCTTTTGCAGGCACGGAGAAATCATCGGGAAAATTTGTTGTGCGCTCGGATTTAATATGGACTTCGCTCCCGTCCTCGATCTGGCTTTTGAGGCCTCACGCGCGGTGATGAGCTCGCGGGCCTTCTCGACTGATCCCAAAGACGTGGTCCGCTACGCGCGCGGATTTCTCCGCGGCCTCAAATCCGCAGGCGTCATCGGCTGCGGCAAGCACTTTCCAGGCTTGGGAGAGGGTGACCTCGATTCGCACCACGATCTGCCGGTGATCAAGAAGCCGTTGGCCAAGCTCTGGAAGGAAGACCTCGTCCCATACCGCACAATGAAGCGCGAGCTGCCCATGGTGCTGATCAATCATGCCAATTACCCTGCGGTCACGCGGGACAAGCTTCCAGCTTCCCTCTCGAAAAAATGGATCACCGAGGTTTTGCGCCGGCGCATCGGCTATCGCGGGCTGATTGTCTCCGACGACCTTGAAATGGGCGGCGTGCTCAAAGCTGCACCCATTGAGCAGGCTACCGTCGACTTTGTGCGCGCCGGCGGAGACTTGTGCCTCATCTGCCACCACCAGGAATATGTCGAGCGGGCATTTGAGAAGCTGGCCCGCACCGCCGAACGGGACCTGAAATTTCGCCGCCGCGTGCTCGATTCGGTCAAGCGCGTCGAAGCCTTCAAACGCAAATCGCCTGAACTCAGACGGCGCGCGCCTGCGCCCTCGCCTGAAAAGATCTCGCGCCTTGCAACCCAGCTTTGGGAGTTCTCGGAGCAGGTGCGGTTGCAGAAGCTTGTGGTTGCGTCATCAGGAGCCGCGAGATGATCGTGGCCGGGGTCATGAGCGGGACCTCAGCGGATGGGATCGATGTGGCGATGGTCGAGGTCAGCCACGCTGCCCGTACCCGATTGAAGCTCCTGGACAATGCCAGCTTTCCTTATCCGGCGAAGGTTCGCCGCATGGTGCTCGACT
>QHZV01000454.1:2452-4200 GCA_003224785.1 Acidobacteriota bacterium | reverse complement strand
TTTGCTTTAGTTGCGATTCGCGTGGGCAGAGGTGGAAGAGTGGGCAGGTGTGGACGAGCGTCCATTTATGCCCGCGTACACCGTTTAAAGGTTGTGGGCTTTAGCCCCAGAGGAATTGAAAATGCGTCACAAAGTTGCTGGATACAAACTCGGACGTACCACATCGCACCGCCGCTCGCTGCTGCGGAACATGGTGACTTCGCTCATCATGGAAGAGCGCATCGAAACCACGGTTCCGAAAGCCAAGGCGCTGCGCCCATCCGTCGAAAAGATGATCACGCTCGGCAAGCGCGGAGATCTCGCCGCCCGGCGGCAGGCCGCCTCCTACCTGATGACCGATGAAGCGGTCCGCAAACTTTTCGACACCATCGGCCCGCGTTTCGGGGATCGCAAGGGTGGCTACACTCGCATTGTCCGCACCGTGTGGCAAAAAGGTGACGGTGCCGATAAAGCCTTCATCGAACTGCTCGGGAGTGAGCAGGTGCTGGATGAAAAGCGCCAGAAGCGTGCCGAAACCCGAGCCAAGAAAGCCGAAGAGACCCGCAAGGCCATGGAAGAAGCAGAAGCCCAGCAGCAGGCGCAAGCGGGTGCTGAGGAGCCTGAGGCCAAAGAAGAGAAAGAGTAGATTGTCTGGCGCGGACCTGCCCTGAGCGAAGTCGCGTGGCGCCCTCGCCCGCAAAATTTCGGTCACATTTGGTCGGACATTCTTGTCCGACCTTTTTTCATGTCCATTGGGGATCTTGGTTATCCCTTTATCAAACTTATGTGCGACGCCACGCACACCCACTTGCCAT
This sequence comes from Acidobacteriota bacterium, assembly GCA_003224785.1. GTDB lineage: Bacteria > Acidobacteriota > Terriglobia > Terriglobales > Acidobacteriaceae > Gp1-AA145. The sequence continues at coordinate 3,406 of QHZV01000454.1, read as the reverse complement.
CCTGATACAGTATCAGTGAAGCGCCCGCGATGTTCGAATGCTTTCCCTTTGTAGGTTCCCTTAGTGTGATACGTCCCAACCACGACCGCCGCATTGTGATAAGGAAAAACCTGCGCGTCGTCGTTGATCATGCTGGTCGCGCGATAGGCCGGATCTTTTAAGTCATCGAGGAATTTTTTTTTGTCCTGCACCACGCCGTCGTAATCCGTATAAATGAACATCGGAGCGAGCAGTTGCTCGACTCCCGAAACGTCCTTCGTCATCTGCGCCTGGTTCCACGCATTTTCGAGTGCAATCAGTTTTCCACGATCGGCATCAGCCTCATTGCCGGCCATGCCCGGAATAACGGTTATCAGCAGTAGCGTGAGCAATGCGCCCGCGGTTTTCATGACTTATCCTCTTTCTTCGAGCGAGTCTCACAACCTCCAGTAGCTATGTCAAAGTGCCCAAGGTAACGGCGGGCTAAAGCTTCGTTCACGGCGGCTGTGGCGCCTCCTGTCCAGAGTTGTTATAGGTGTATCATTATCCGAATGACTGTAGCATCGAAGTCAGGATGGCTCCTTTTGACATTTAGCCTTTCTGCCAAACGAGCAAGTGAGAGAGTCGAGATTTGGAGACACCTCAAGCGGATAGGAACTTTATCGCTCGGCCCATCCGGCTATCTGCTGCCCATAACTCCGGCAAGCGAGGAGAAGTTTGAGTGGCTGGCGGCTTCGATTCGCCGCTATAAAGGTCAGGCGTTGGTGATTCAGGTGAACTCGATTACTGAGCTTACTGACGAAGAAATTGTCCGCCGGTTTGTCGATGCCCGGTCGCGTGATTACGCGAAGCTGATTGCTGATTTCAGGGCCCTCAAGCAGAAGGCCAAGTCCTCCACCCAACTTGCGCGTTTTCGCCGCCGCTTTCAGGAGATCACCGCCATTGATTTCTATGACAGTCCGCTGCGCAGTCGGG
>QHZV01000454.1:0-2432 GCA_003224785.1 Acidobacteriota bacterium | reverse complement strand
CTGCCGAGCCCAGCTTTAAATCTGACCGTCGAAAGGCAAAATTCCAGAACCGAATCTGGATAATGCGTCCACGGCCTGGCATTGATCGCTCGGCCTCAGCATGGCTCATCGCTAAATTTATTGATCCGGCGGCCAAGTTCGCGTTTGCCGCAGACGCAAAATCATTTCCTGATGCTGTTCCTTTCGACATGTTCCAGAGTGGAGGATTTGGCCATCGCGGAGACGATTGCACCTTCGAGACGCTTCGTAAGGAGTTTGCCATTCGCGATGCCAAAGTTGCCGCCATCGGCGAGATGGTCCACGATGCCGATCTTGACGATGGTAAATTTGGCCGCACCGAGGGCTTTGGTCTGGATCGAGTGCTGATCGGATGGGCGCGTGACGGTGTGCCGGATGAGGAGCTTTTGCGCAGGGGCATGCAGTTGATTGATGGGGTATACCACTCATTGAGCTAAATAGGAGATCTTTATGAAGAGATGTTGCCCACATGTTGTTACACGTTTGTCTTTTGCTTTAGTGCTTGCCTGCATGTTGAATGTGAGATCTGTCGCACAAACCTCCGCCGATTAGAAATCCGTAGAAACGGCTCTTGGGCGTACTGGCAAAGTTCAGCCCGATGGTGTGCTGAAATTCGGCATGCCGCGCAAAGATCTGAAAGTGAAGGTCGCTGGCACACTAATCAAGCCGGGCTTGGCTCTTGGTTCATGGTGCGCATTTTCATCGAGTGGCGACAGCGCGATGGTGATGGGCGATCTGGTTCTGGTCGAGGACGAAGTCGCGCCCGTCATGGCGAAGCTGCAAGCTGGAGGAATTGATATTTCCGCATTGCATAATCACGTGCTGCGCGAATCTCCTCGTGTGATGTACATGCACATCGCTGGACATGGGAACGCGGTGAAGCTGGCGCAGGCGCGCTTACCCCGCTGCATCCACCTCGCAGAAAATCGATCTCGACACCGACAAAATTGATCAGGCCCTCGGCCGCAAAGGAAAAGACAACGGCGGCATTTATCAATTCAGCGTCCCGCGAGCTGAAACCATTCGCGATCACGGCATGGAGACTCCGGCCTCAATGGGGACTTCAACCGCAATCAACTTCCAGCCTACGGGAGACGGAAAAGCGGCGATCACAGGCGATTTTGTGCTGCTCGGCACGGAAGTGAATCCAGTGATTTCTGCCCTTCGAGAAAACGGGATTCAGGTGACTGCACTGCATAGCCACATGCTTAGCGAAGAGCCCCGCCTATTCTTTATGCACTTCTGGGCCATTGACGATGCAGTGAAACTTGCGCAGGGCTTGAAAGCCGCACTGGATAAAACGAATTCAAAAAAGTGAGAGAGAAAGGTTTCAGAGTTTCAAGGTTTCAGGTTTCAACAGCCGAGCGGACGCTTGAACGTTGAAACCTTGAAACCTTGAAACCTTGAAACCTTGAAACCTTGAAACCTTGAAACCTTGAAACCTTGAAACCTTGAAACCTTGAAACCTGAAACCTGAAACATAGAGCTCAGAGCCGTCCAATCATGAACGCAGAGGCCCAAATCGACACCAACCCCGTCTCCCTCCCGCGCTTCTGCGCCTACTTCCTCTGCCTCGGCAGCACCGGCTTCGGCGGTCCTATCGCGCTTGCTGGATACATGCAGCGCGATCTCCTCGAGCGTCGCCGCTGGGTCACAAAAGAAGATTACCTGGAAGGCTTGGCCTTGGCGCAGCTCGCTCCTGGTCCGTTGGCCGCACAACTCGCCATTTATCTAGGCTATTTGCGAGCGGGCACGTTTGGCGCATCCCTGGTTGGTNNNCTGTCGTCGCGATCATCGCAAGATCCGCATGGAAGCTGGCGAAGATGGTGTTGGGCAAGGACCGCCTGAAATGGGCCATCTTCGCCGGGCTGGCCCTCTCAACCGCCATCACCGGACGCGAGATCATCTGGCTGTTCCTGCTGGGGGGCGCGGTTGCGTATTTTGCGAAAGCTGCCAGGATGCGAGCACCACAACCGCAAGTCACCGCATTGTTGGCTCTCTCCGGCGCCGGAATCGCCGTGCGCGGCAAGGTCCCAGAGCTGCTCTGGTTTTTTACTAAGGCGGGCGCGTTCGTTTTCGGCAGCGGCCTCGCCATTGTTCCATTTCTCTACGGCGGAGTCGTTGAGCAGCACCACTGGCTCACCGATCGCCAATTTCTCGACGCGGTCGCCGTCGCCATGATTACTCCCGGCCCGGTGGTCATCACCTCCGGCTTCATCGGATATCTCGTCGCGGGCCCATGGGGAGCGATGGCTGCAGCTGCAGGCGTGTTCGTGCCGGTCTATCTCGTCGTACTTTTTGTCAGTCCGTATTTTGCCCGGATCGCCAGGAACGCGCAGGCACGCGCGGCGCTCGAAGGAGTAACCGCCGCCGCAACCGGCGCGATAGCAGGCGCGGTCTATATTCTCGGCTGG
>QHZV01000256.1:453-8007 GCA_003224785.1 Acidobacteriota bacterium | reverse complement strand
ATCCAAATGCACATAGATCTTGTCAGCCTGTTCAGCCAAGGCGGATAAGGCCGTCTGTAGCTGTGGTACGGTCGAGACCCGCCGCACGCCTGCTTCGTCAAGCAGGTTGCATTCGGCCTTCTCCAATTGGCTCGCTCCGAAAAGCACGATTCGCTCGCCCGGGATGGCCGCGAATCCGTGCACGCTCCTCGCAAGCGTCTGCCAGGCGCGACCGAGCAAAATGCTAAGCGGCATTCCGTCGAGAAAGCCGGACGCGGTGGTTTCGGGCGTGTTCGCCTCCCCGTGTGCGTCGAACCAAATAATGCCGACCTTCTCCGCGCCACTGCCGCTGACGGTCCCCAGAGAAGCATTACAGTTCCCGGAGAGTACAAGTGGAAAGACTCCCTCGGCACGACACACCGAGACTTGTTCCGCGACTTTGCGTGCCAACTCGAATGCGGTACTGATTTCCACCGGATGTGGGTTGTCCGATCCGATCTCGACTGTATCAAACTGAATTTGCATTTTTGGGAACAGTTTCTCTAGCCCTTGATCCAGAATGCGCGCTGGACCCAGGCCCATCCGTTTTCGGCAGTGCCCAGAGTCATAGGGAACCAATATCGCACGAACATTCATGGCAGGAATATTGTACCGAGCAACGCCGCATTGCGAGATTTGGCTAGGCCGCGAGCCGAGAAAGCTGTTTGCTGAATCCTGCAGCCATCCTTTAGAATCAAAGGTTCAGATTAGATTTGGAGAACCTATGAAGGCAGCGATTCATCCCTCTTATAACGAAATCCGCGTACAGTGCGCCTGCGGCAGCACTTTCAGCACCCGTTCCACCCACAAGGGTGATATTCACGTCGAAATTTGCTCCAGTTGCCATCCTTTCTTTACCGGCAAGCAGAAGCTGATGGATACGGCCGGACGCGTGGAGCGCTTCCGCCGCAAGTACGCCAAAGTCGAGCCGGCAAAGAAGTAAACCTGCTCGGACAAGAATTTCCGAGAGACCCGGTTTGGAAATGGCCTTCGCTATGGCGGAGGCTTTTCCTTTTAGAATTAGATCGTGACCGAAATTGGAAAAATGCTGGTCGGCCTGGGCCTGGTGATTTTGGCCGCCGGAACGATCTTACTGCTGTTGGGAAAGACGAACCTGCCGATCGGCCGATTGCCGGCCGACATTCTCTATCGCGGGAAGCACACAACGGTTTATTTTCCGCTGGCGACTTCAATCGTGGTGAGTGTAGTGCTGTCGCTGGTGTTGTATCTGGTGGGGAGAATCAGGCACTAGATTTCTGAAAGACGGTGGGGCAGCGGGCGTCCTCGCCCGCACTACCCAGTCCAGCAGCAGGATCGCTGACCAATCCAGATCGAACTGGGTTGCCAGCTATATATTCGATCTTGCCACGAAGATTTTCTACACTACGAACTGCACGATCAAATGATTCGTCCTGCCAGACTCGTCCTTTGCGTCCCAGATATTTGTTAATGCGGTGAGCAGAGGCGCTTTTGATAGCTTGCAGGATTCTAGGTATTGGGATTTCGCCCTGTTCATCCGTCATGGGACTCAGAGCGAGGTGCACATGGTCCGGCATAATCACGACAGCATGCAGAAGGAACAACTTGCTGTTTCCTGCGAGACAAGTGTGGAGAACGATTTCCCCGAAGTTAAGTATTGACGATGGTAGGTACAGAAAGTGATGAAAAACACTTTCCCCTTCCATTGGTGATGTGGAAGCATACGCCGATAGTGGTACTTGGGTTCTATGCCAACAGGGTCATCTATGACTGGCAGCCTGTCTGTGATGAATGAACATCAAGAATGTTCGTTTATGCACGAGCGGGGACGCCCGTGCCCCCACACTCCAATTTTTCAAAAATTACGCGCTAATTGAGTATTATCGCCTGCGCCTGAACGCGGGCTGAGGCGGCGCGCTCTTGTAATCCTTGGGATAGAGCACCACCGACCTTCGCGGGCCTTCGCCGTCGCTTTCGGTGCGGAGGTCATGTTCATCCCGCAATGCCAGGTGAACGATGCGGCGCTCGCGTGAGGACATGGGTGCGAAGTTATACGGTGCGCCGGTCTCGCGAACTTTGTCGGCGGCAACGCGAGCCGAAAGCCGAAGCTCTTCGATGCGGGCTTTTCTGTGTCCCATGCAATCGAAGCTGATTTTTTCGTGCTCGTTGCCGGGCAGGTGAAGCATTTCCATGGCCAGCAGTTCGAGCGAGCGCAACAATTCTGCGCCTCGTTCGAGCAAGAGAGATGCATCAGGGCCGGCGAATTCCACCAGCACGTCAGGACGTTCCCAATCCCGGTCGTCGGCAAGAGGCGGGTCAACCGTTATTCGATATCGGAGCTTCAGTCCAGCATGCTTGATTACGGGACCGAGGAATGCGTTGATCTGATTTGCAGATTCGAGTTTGTTCATAAGCAAGCTAGCTCTTAGTTCTTAGCTTTTAGCGCGGCGGCTCGATTTGGACTACATACGTTCAGCTAAAAGCTAATGGATAATAGCTAAGGGCTTCCCTTCTTCCTGGCCCTTTTCGCATTGGCCTCTCTAATCTCGCGGCCGAGTTTGCTGCGATTCATGATGAATTGCTGAGCGATGCTGATCAAATTGCTCTCGGCATAATACAGATTCAAACCGGCCGGCAAACGGAAGAAGAAGAAGCCCATCATGACCGGCATCATCAAGGTCATCATTCGCTGTTGCGCGGGATCCATTCCTGCCTGCGGAGTTATCTTTTGGACCAGGTACATGCTTCCGGCCATGATCAACGGCAGAATAAAATCGCTTGCCGAAAGATCGCTGATCCAGAGCCAGTGAGCCTGACGCAGCTCAATGGCTGCACTCAGCATTTTGTAGTAAGCGATGAAGAAAGGCATCTGGACCAGCAGCGGAAAACACCCGCTCACCGGATTCACACCGTGCTCTTTGTACAGCTGGCCCATTTCCTTCTGTAGGTCCTGCTTGCGCGGATCGCGCATGCTGTACTTCTTATATTTCTCCTGGATAGCCTTCATTTCCGGCTGCAGCTTCTGCATCTTTAAAGCTGACTTCATCTGGTAAATGCGCAGCGGCAACAGCAACAGGGTAATGAAAAACGTCTGAATAACGATGGCCCAGCCCCAATTATGAACGTAGCCATGAAACCAGCGCAGTCCAATGTAGGGCCACGCGAACAACGGGCGCGCGATTGCGGTGAACCAGCCAAAATTCACCAGCTTACGCAGATCTTTGTCGGCACCAACGATTGAAGGAACCGGCGTCGAGTCGAGGATAGCGATGGCTTTGGGCCCGGCAAATAGGCGCGCGCTGGTTTCTCCGGCATGTCCTGCAGCAACCCCAAGAACATCCACCGGCTTCGCATCGTTTGGCTTCGATGGATCGGCGACAAAATCGAGCGCGTTGTGCAGCGTTACGACCGTGAGGTTGTCAATGTTGTCGGGGATGAACACGGCGCCGAAATACGAACTGCTGGCCCCTACCCAGTTGTAGGTGCCATGCAGCGTGCCGCCGCCGGGAACTTTCTTGCCCGCAATGTGCTCGGCATCGGCATTGACTTGGTATTCGAACTGTCCGGAAGCGTAAGCGGCGAGACTGGCTTGGTCGCCGAATCCGGCAGGCCATGCCGGAAAGGCATAAACCGCCGCGTCGTTCTGCAAGACGGACGTGTAAACATGGACGACGTACGTATCGTCAAACTCAAAAGTCTTACGGACGGTCAGACCGGAATCGGAATATTCGAATTCCAGCTTGGCAGGAGCGCTCAGAGTTCCACTGCCGGAGCTGACATATAAGGCGGCGCTGAGTTTATTGCGCAGCGCTTCATCGTATGTCCAAAGCGAAAGCGGATACCCGAACTTCGCCGCCGCCGGCTGGTTTACGAGATCGAGTGGACGGCCGTGATCGTCCTGATATTTCTTCAGTATCCACGACTTTGCCTGCGCGCCGCGGTTGGTGAACGTTATGCGATAGAGATCGTTCTCAATAACGGTCTCGGTTTCGGACGCGGCTTGTTTAGTTCCAGCAGGTTCTTTCGGCGGTTTTGGCGCAATCGTTGCTGGCTGACCAGGAGCCGCTGCTGATTGCGCAGGGGCCTGTTGCGCCGCCTGAGTAGGATGAGCGCTGCTGTTTGCTGGCGGCTGCGGAGCGTACTTTTTCAAAAAGAACTGAGAGCCGAAGACCACCACTGCCATTGCCAGAATCACGAGCAAGAAACGCTGCTCGTTGCCGGGCTCGGATTGCGGGCTCTTATATTCAGGCATGGGATCAGTTCACGTGCGAACAGCCGCCCTCGGCTGTCCTCTGGAGCGTAGCTCCGGGATGGGATTGCGCGTTCGCTAGAGGGATGGGATCATATCCGCCCTTCACAAACGGATGGCAACGCAGAAGACGCCACATCGACATCACTGATCCACGCAACGCGCCGTGCCCTTCAATAGCTTCGGCTGCGTATTCGGAACAGGTTGGAACGTAGCGGCAGGCGGGCAAGAACATTGGTGAGACGGCCCACTTGTATCCGCGGAGGAAAGCAAGCAGAACGGCTTGTGGCATTGCCAGCAAAATAGCAAAGACCTTAGAGCCTGATGCCCGACGCCTGACGCCTGATTGTGCCTGTTCTGTCAGTGTTTGCCCTTCTCAAAAGATCTTTCAATTACGCGAAATGCTTTTGCGAGCTCGCTCTGCACGATGCGAAAGTCCACGCTCAGCAGCGAGCGCTTGGGATTGATCACAACATCCACCGCGACCGTCGGCGTAAATCCGGACAATCGTACTGCCTCGCGCAGCCGGCGCTTCATGCGGTTCCGCTGAACTGCGCCGCCCAACACCTTTCCAACTGTAAAACCAATACGTAAATTGCTTTCGCCGGGTTCGCCCTCGCGCCGCAGATAAAACGCGGTCATGTGCGTGGCGAAGTGCCGTCGTCCCTGCTTGTAAACCCGTTCAAAGTCCGCATGGCGTAACAAGCGGCGACTTTTTGGAAACCCTCTGTTCTCACTCCGCTGGGGCGATTCCTTCAATTTTAGAGTTGCACAGGCGAGGACGCCCGTGCCTCGAAATTCAATTTTGCGGGAGCACGGGCATTCTTGCCCGTGCATTTCTACTCACGGAAACCAGGCTTCACGGCAACCCGTTTGCGTCCTTTGGCCCGGCGTCGCGAGATGACGGCCTGTCCGCTCTTCGTCTTCATACGAGTGCGAAAGCCGTGAACCTTCGAGCGGCGGCGACGGTTAGGCTGGAATGTGCGTTTAGGCATGAAAAAGTCTTAAGCTCCTGTCTTCGGCAGCTGGAATGGTTCGGTAGTCTGCGAAGAAGAAGTATAAATGACGCATCGCAAGCAGGTAAACCGCCCTGAACCAGTTTATTGCTCCGATTCCGGAGAGGATTCGGCGCTGGATGGCTCCCGCGAATGCTTTTTCGAGAAATGCCCGTAGTTGGGCTTCAACTGCTTACAGGCGGCAATCACGTTCGGATTGACCTGCGGCAGCGGTATGGTTGCGTTTTGCGGCTGCGGAGTTCCGTCCATGAGCGGGACCACGCAGTCGGGGAAGACTTGATTGCCAGTGTTTCCTGGGCCTGCGACGAATCCAGCGACTATGCAGGCCCTCGAAATTTGGGCACACGCTTTCGTATGTGTGTTGGTTCCCGTCGAATTGGATGATGAAGGGTCAATCCCCAGCTGGCGGAGTTGATCACTCACCTGTTTTTGCACCTTCGAGGCAATATTGTTGCCGAGATTTTGATAATCCTGAGCCGACGGGCCCTCAGAGGTTCCAGGAATGCTGGGTGTCTTGTTTGAATTCCCCGAAGGGGACGTGGCCTGAGGAGGAACGGGGGCGTTTGCGGGTTCGCTCTCCGTCGGTGCCGTAGATGTAGGCGCGCTGTTGTTTGAGGACGACTGGTCCCGGTGTGACGAGAACCGTGTCCACGCAAAAATTGCTCCAATCAGGAGAATAACGAGAACGGCTACGGCGGCGATCCCAAAGCGAGACTTAATCTTTGCACGAGTTGCTGCCGCTTGAGTTGTGGTAGCAACAGAATGGCCGGAAGTCGTGTCGCGATGCAGGCGTTTGAGGTCGGCACGCAGGTCGGCGGCGGTTTGGTAACGCAGGTCGGGCTCTTTTTCGAGCAATTTGCTGATAATCGGATTGAGTCCGGGCGGAACCGCTGGATTCAGGCGTTCAACTGGCGCGGGATTGCGGTGTAGGATTGCGTCGAACACTGCGGCGGAAGTCGTCCCAGTGAATGCTTGTTGACCGGTCGCCATCTCATAGAGCACAACCCCAAGGGAAAAAAGATCGGTGCGTGCATCGAGTGGTTTGCCGAGCGCCTGCTCGGGTGACATGTAAGCGACGGTGCCCATGGCAGTACCGGGCATAGTGAGATTCAGATCGTCTTGCGTGGCTTGCGAGGAAAATCCTGACGATATACGGTCCGCAATTTTCGCAAGTCCGAAATCCAGGACTTTGGCGTGGCCGCGCTTGGTGACAAAAATGTTTGCCGGCTTAATGTCGCGGTGAATGATGCCTTGCGTGTGCGCAGCGTCGAGCGCATCGGCGATTTCTGCGGCGAGAGGAAGCAGGCGTTCGGCTTCGACCGCTTTGCCGGCGATCAAGTGGCTGAGTGTGAGGCCGTCTAAATATTCCATCGCGATGAAGGCGCGGCCTTGCTCTTCGCCGACGTCGTAGATGGTGCAAATATTGGGATGATTCAGCGCGGAAGCAGCCTGGGCTTCGCGACGGAAACGCGTGAGCGCCTGGGTATCCGCAGCCAGCTCGTGAGGAAGAAATTTCAGCGCAACAAAACGGCCGAGGCGAATGTCTTCGGCTTTATACACAACACCCATTCCGCCGCCGCCCAGCTTCTCGACGATTCGATAATGCGAAATGGTTTCGGGTTCCACTGCGTGCTCGTAGGACGAGGATGTTAGGGCGTAGGGATGCCTGTGTCAAACAGCCGTCAGCCATCAGCTTTCAGCCATCAGGAAAACCCGCGCTCCCACACGGGAGTTGATTCCGGCAAAACACAAGAATGGGCACGCAACGATTTGAGCTGATAGCTGATGGCTGACGGCTGAGAGCACTCTTGCACCACTCCTGTTGCATTTATGATCTCGCTACTTGACAGAAACTTTTCTTCATCATTCAAAAGAAAAGCTGCGCGAATTTTTCGTGAAAAGATTTCCACAAACAGAAATGTTTTGTGCTAGCATGACGCTCTGTCGAAGCTAATTTGTTTTGTCCGCGCCAGCTCATGAAACACGCTTCTCTGCTGGCAATTGAAGCGACTCTGTAAGCGAACACCCAAGATACAGGCGCTGCCCCAGCCGCGGCCCGCAGTGAATTTTTCATATGTCCGTCCCAACTCCTACTCTCAGTCCGAATCCGTGGTCGCGCATTCTCGATGCGCTCGAAAAGAAAATCAACCGGCACTCATATGACACTTGGCTGAAGCCTACGCGTTACAGTCACACCAGCGATGGAATCATGTACATCCGCGTTCCGACTGCGGAGTTCCGTCATGTGGGAGATAAATACGCGGACCTGATTCAGGAAGCGCTCGACAATCT
>QHZV01000256.1:0-419 GCA_003224785.1 Acidobacteriota bacterium | reverse complement strand
GGCGCCCATGCCGGATCTCAATCGCGGTTTGATTGGGACGGCGCTGCGCAGCTTCAGCCACGTTACACCTTCGACGCGTTCGTGATTGGCAGCGGAAATCAGTTCGCGCATGCAGCCTGCCAGGCAGTCTCGCAGCGTCCATCGAAAGCTTACAACCCGCTATTCTTGTATGGCGGCGTCGGTATGGGCAAGACCCACTTGATGCAGGCCATTGGCCATGAGATCAAGCGCATGATGCCCCAGTCGTCTATCTGCTATGTCTCCAGCGAGAAGTTCACCAACGAGATGATCAACTCGCTGCGTTACGACAAGATGACCAGCTTCCGAGACAAGTTCCGCAACATGGACGTGCTGCTGATAGACGACATTCAGTTTCTGGCGCAGAAGGAACGCACCCAGGAAGAATTTTTCCATACGTT
>QHZV01000459.1:1359-2341 GCA_003224785.1 Acidobacteriota bacterium | reverse complement strand
AAATGCGGGCTGCGCAGATCGTTGTCGCGCATCTGGACACGGGTGTTCACAGTATTCGCGTCAATCGTCGCTTCGATCGAGGCCTTTGTGGGATCGGAAGGGTCAAAGCTCACCGTGCCGCTGGCCTTGTCAAACTGGCCGCGCACCGTCGAGATTCCCAAGTGCTTTACCGAAAATTGCGCGGCTGTGTGGTTAGGATCAATTTGCCAGGTCTGCGGCTCTGCCAAGCAGAACGATGACAAGGCTGCAATTACAACTGCCAGGATGACTGTGCTCGAACTAGTTCTGATTCTGATCATGAAATCCGTTCTCCGCCCTCAGGATTCGTGAATTGTTTTGTAACTCATCTCAGAAAAGCTTCTGAAAGCCCGCCATCCACCGGGATGATGTGACCCGTGGTCTTTGCGCTCTGTTCGCTGAGCAACCAGACAATCGCCTGCGCACAATCTTGCGGTATGATGGGCCGCTTTGTAAGCGTGCGCTGCGCATAAAAATCAGCCAGTTTGGAGCGCAAGCTCTCGGCGTCTTCGTCTACGGAGTATGCAATCTTGTACTTCTCTAGCGACTGCATCACGCGATCCCGAGCAAACATAGTTGAGCCGGCAACGACAGTCGCCGGGGCAATTCCGTTCACTCGCACCAGTGGGCTCAGCTTAATGGACAATTCGCGCACCAAATGATTTAGCGCCGCTTTGCTGGTGTCATAGGCTTCACTGCCTTTCTTCGGAACGACCGCGTTGGCAGAGCCCGTCAGCACCATAGCGCCCGAGAGGTTTTGATCTTTAAATAGCCACTCGGTCTCGCGTGCGAGCAAATAATTACCGGTGACATTGAGCAGGAATGTATTGGCCCATTGCGCTTCGCTCAGTTCACCGCTAGTCCCGGGCACCGGATAAACGGCTGCGGTGTTGACGACGCAGTCCACTCCGCCAAACAGGGCGATCGTGAAATTGCCAGCGCTCGCCAGACTTTCAGCCTTGCT
>QHZV01000459.1:380-1322 GCA_003224785.1 Acidobacteriota bacterium | reverse complement strand
CGTAATCTGCGACAACAACTTGCGCGCCTTTTTTCGCCAGCAGCGAAGCGACCTCTTTCCCAATGCCGCTCGCGCCACCCACAACCAGGGCGACCTTTCGGCTGAACTCAGCTTCGGGAGGCATGCGCTGAAGTTTTGCTTCCTCGAGCGTCCAGTATTCAATGCGGAACGCCTCCGAGCGCGGAAGCGCAACGTAATTGTGGAACTGCGTGAACTCTTTCGACTGTTCCGCTGTCCGTGCTTGTGGCACGTGGCCGCCGGCGCTGCCATCTTCGAGTGCATTCGCGCCAGCCATCACGTGAATGGCATTAATAAAGAATTCGGTGGTGATGCGCGCTTCCTTCTTGTTCTTGCCGAACCCAAAAAGGCCAAGTCCGGGAATGAGCACGACCGACGGATTGGTGTCCCGCAACTTCGGAGAATCGACCGTGGCCAAGCTGTCGTAGTACTTTCTGTACTCGATGCGGTACTTACCAATCTGCTCGTGAATGCGCGACTTCAGCGTATTCGCATCTTCAGCTTCTGAATTCCAGGGGACAAACATCGGGCAGACGCGCGTGCGCAGGAAGTGGTCCGGACAACTTGTACCCAGAGCACTGAGCTCGCGTACCCATTTTGAATTGACAAAAGTGAGTGCGTCCTCGTGATCGGCATAGTGAGCGATAACACGCCGATTCGATGAGACCGCGCCACGCAGTGCGGGCAGAATCTTCACTGCAATTTGTTGCCGGTCAACTGCTGGTCCGCACACTGCGCCACCAAACGACGCGCCATTCTTCTTTTGATGCTCCGCGATGAACTCGCCCATCTGATCGATAGTGCGAATGCTGTTCAGATAGCATTCCCTCTGGGTGTTTCCCCAGGTGAATAATCCGTGCCCGCCGAGAATAATGCCTTCTGCGCCACGATTCTCCGCGACCGCACGCTCGAGTTGCATGGCCA
>QHZV01000459.1:0-345 GCA_003224785.1 Acidobacteriota bacterium | reverse complement strand
TCGTCGAGCTTCTTTCTGCCATTTGCGCTGGCGGCGAGAGCGATGGCCCAATCGGGGTGAAGATGATCGACATGTTCGAATGGAAGGAATGCATGCAGAGGCGTATCTATGGAAGCAGCGACTTTGTTTTCGCCGAAAGCAGAAAGCGGATAATAGCGGACCATCTCATCTTCGTAGATTTCGCTGCGGTACAGACGCTTGAGTTGATTGAGCCGATCAAGATAAAGGATCGCAAAACCCGACTCAGTAATCGATCCGATGTCTCCGCCACTTCCTTTTACTGCAAGTACGCGCACTGGCTCACCGCTGAAAGGATCTGGCAACTCGAACTTGGAGCTCGTATTT
>QHZV01000458.1 GCA_003224785.1 Acidobacteriota bacterium | reverse complement strand
GGTTCGAAGTCCGGCAATTCTAAGCTAGTCTCCGCGCGGTTGCGCCCATTTCGCTTCGCCTGATACATGGCCGCATCGGCCATTGCGACCAGGAACTCGGGATCACTCTCGGCGGTCCCCAATGTTGCGCCCAGGCTGACGGTGATCGTGCTGGTCTCGTTTCCAAAATCAACCGGTTCGTCGCACACTGCGACACGAATGCGCTCGGCCAACTTCTGCGTGAGATGGAGGTCGCATCCCGGAGCGATGATCAGGAATTCCTCCCCTCCGTAGCGGCCGATCACGTCATAAGGCCGCAACATCGCAGAAATGCGCTGCACAACTGCTACCAGCGCGGCATCTCCGGTCCCGTGTCCATAGTGATCGTTGATCTTCTTGAAGTGGTCCACGTCGGCGACGATCACACCCAAAGTATTATTTTCGCGGCGACAGCGTGCGAGTTCGCGGCGCAGGACGTCGCGAATGGCACGCCGGTTCAGAATTCCGGTCAGCGAGTCATGCTCCGCATGAAAGCGTAATGATTCCTGCGCCTGCAAAAGCTCTGACTTGCCTTTCTGCATGGCGGCGAGCATCGCGTTCACCGCGCCAGCTAGTGCGCTGAGTTCATCACTACCGGATGATTCCAAGCGCATTGACAGGTCTCCACTCACCGTGACCTGCTTAATTCTTCGGTTCAGTTTGGCCAAGCGCGACAGTAGATTTTCTTCAAGAACCAACAACAAGACGCCGCAATGGACTAACCCCGCGAGCATAAGTAGCAGCAACAGATAACGCATCACCTTCTTGCCCTCAGAATAGAGGTCATAAGGAATGCGGGCTACCAACAGACGGCGCGGAACACGAGAGACGTCCTTGAGAGGGACGTAAGCGAGCATGGTGGAGTCGCCTTCGAGCAGCACCGAGTTAGTGCCGTCGGTCCAGGCGGAGATTTGTGCCGATCTATCGGCTCCAACCAAAGCGGCATCCCTGCGGACCTCGACAGAGACGCCATTAGCGCATCGTTCAAGTCGCGTCCCATCACCAGAGTGCCGCGAGCGTCGCCAGCCCCGCGGCTGGTTAGAATCGGCTGATAGGCGAGCAGCAATAGGTGGCCTCGCAGCTGGAGCAGGCCGTTGAATTCAGATTTGCCGTTGCATCCGGTCCGGCAGGCCGCAGCAATGGCATCCAGATCACTCGACTGCAGCGACCACCCGCCCATTCCTTTCTGCAAAATGACTTTTCCGTTTCGATCAATCAGCAGAAAGATGTTGATGTGAATTATGTTGAAGGTGTCGTCAGTCAGCTCAGTGCGCACGTAGTCCGCACTCTGGTTTTGCATGAAATCGTAAGTGCGGTCCCATTGTGCGTAGTCCCGCGCCATGATTGCGACTCGCGCCTGTTCGTCGGCGAGAGCGTCCTGCAAATGGTGGACCTTTTCGCGCGCGTAGCTGCTTTCGAGACGAGCTAAACCATTCAGCAATGCGAATCGCGAGGCAAAATAAACAGCACCAAGGTCAAAGCGCCAATACTAATTACTATTCCTAACTCCCCCTCAACTCTTTAACTCGATTGCCACCTCCGTGGCTTTAAGGGCGTTGCCGCCCGGCAGAATAAACACGTGCACAGATTTTTTAACCATAGCATTCGGGGCCTTCCTTTCCCTGCACGCGAAGACGTATTTAAACACTTTGGTAACATCGGAAAGAGTGACTTCAGAATCGAGTGCCTTGATCAAACCTTAGCCGCCGGTTATGCAGGCATTTGCCTCCCCTTCCACGGCTCTCTACAATAGTCCATCAACCCAAAATCATGATTCACTTCCCTGTTCCCGAAGCCCTCACCTTCGACGATGTTTTATTGCTGCCGGCCCGGTCTGACGTGGTCCCCGCCGAAGCCAACACTCAGACCCAGCTCACGCGGAACATCCGCCTCAACATTCCTGTTATTAGCGCCGCCATGGACACAGTGACCGAATCCCACATGGGAATCGCTTTGGCCCAGCAAGGTGGCTTGGGGATTATTCACCGCAACCTGACCATAGAGCAGCAAGCGGAAGAGGTGGACAAGGTAAAACGTTCCGAGAGTGGCATGATCGTCGATCCGGTGACCATGAGCCCGGATGACAAGGTTTCCGACGCTCTGGAGATGATGCGCAAATACAAAATTTCCGGCGTGCCGATCACCAAGAACAAGAGATTGGTCGGCATTCTCACCAACCGCGATCTCCGCTTTGAGAACCGATTTGACGTTCCGATCAGTCAAGTGATGACGAAGGACAATCTCATCACTGTCCCTGTGGGCACCACGCTTGAAAGCGCGGAAAAGATCTTGCACAAGCATCGCGTCGAGAAATTGTTGGTGGTGGACGACGCCTACAACCTCAAAGGTCTGATCACCGTAAAAGACATTCAGAAGAAACTTAAATACCCAAACGCCGCCAAAGACTCGCACGGCCGACTGCGGGTGGGTGCGGCAATAGGCGCAACCGGCGATTTTCTCGAGCGCGCCGAAGAACTGGTCAGGGAAAATGTAGATGTCCTTGCAATTGACAGTGCTCACGGTCACTCGTCGCGTGTGCTGGAAGCAGTCAAGAAAGTCAAAGCCAAGTTCCCGGAAGTTGATCTGATCGCCGGAAATGTCGGCACATTTGACGGCGCTTGCGAACTGGCTCGGGCTGGAGCGGACGCAATCAAAGTTGGCATCGGTCCAGGGTCTATCTGCACCACACGCGTCGTAACCGGCGCCGGCGTCCCGCAAATCACGGCCATTGCGGAGGCCTATCGAGCTACGAAAGACGCAGGGGTTGCAATCATTGCCGACGGTGGAATCAAGTACTCGGGCGACATCACGAAGGCGATCGCTGCGGGCGCGAGCGCCGTCATGATGGGCTCGATGTTTGCCGGGACCGACGAAAGCCCGGGCGAGCTGATCCTCTATCAAGGCCGCACATTCAAGTCCTATCGGGGAATGGGTTCGATCGGGGCCATGGCGGCTCGCCTGGCGAAGCTGGTCCCCGAAGGAGTCGAGGGCCGTGTGCCGTATCGCGGATCCGTCTCAATGATCCTTTATCAAATGGTCGGCGGCTTGAAATCAGGCATGGGCTACTGCGGCTGCTCGAGTTTGCCTGAGTTGTTGCAGAAAACGCGTTTCGTGCGCATCAGTGGCGCCGGCCTGCGCGAAAGTCACGTTCATGACGTGATGATCACCAGAGAAGCGCCCAACTACGCCGCGGAATAAGATTAAGAGGATTGTTGGGAGACGGCGTCTCGCCCGTGGTTTCTTAATACAGCGAATCGTACTTGTCTTAATAAAGGGAATCGTATTTCGTGACCAGCCATTCGCTGGTGCGGCTGTCGAGTGTCACCGAAAGCAGCTCCTCATAGCTGGAACCTTCGTTCTGCCGCTTTGCTTTGTATTGCAGGAGTCGCAGCGGCGGGCGGTCCTCCCAATCCACGATTTTCCAGGATTGCAATGGATGCTTCGCCTCGGAGTCGCAGATGAAGGCTGCGTATTTTTTGCGATAATCCTTCTCCCAGTCTGACAACTGTTGATGACAATGGCCGTCGCGCATGCCACGCAGAAATTCGCTGGCAGCGCGTTCTGAGGAACGGTCGCGCAGCGGGTTCAGGCTGAGTGAAATTGGAACTTTCGTGAGTGGATCAACTTCCAGCGACTTCGCCATGACCGGCGGCTGCGCGTTCAGCCACATCAGGTAAACAAAGAAACCCAACAGCACCAGGCACCCAGTCCCAACGGCGATCGCGATTTGGACCTTTGAGAACTTCATGCGACTAAGCAGAGTTT
>QHZV01000255.1 GCA_003224785.1 Acidobacteriota bacterium | reverse complement strand
GAGGAGAAGGACTTCACTCTGGATGCCGACGAACTCAGTCACCTGATCAGCGATCAAACGAAGCTGATCATTTTGAATTCGCCTCAGAACCCCACAGGCGGCATACTAACCAAGCGCGACATCGAACAGATCGCCGTAGCGATTGGCGATCGCAACATCTTCGTTCTGTCCGACGAGATCTACAGCCGACTGATCTTCGAAGGCCGGCATCATTCGATTATTTCGGAGCCGGGCTTCAAAGATCGAACCATACTACTCGACGGATTCTCGAAATCCTACGCCATGACTGGATGGCGCATGGGTTATGGCGTGATGCGTGCCGACCTGGCCATGCAAATTGCGCGCTTGATGACCAACTCGAATTCCTGCACCGCGAGTTTTACGCAGGTCGCGGGGATCGAAGCGTTGCGCGGAGATCAAGGTTCAGTGGATCTCATGCGTTTGGAATTCCAACGCCGCAGAGATATGTTTGTCGCCGGTCTCAACCGCATTAAAGGATTTTCGTGTCGCATGCCAAAGGGAGCTTTTTATGTCTTTCCCAACGTTACTGCCACTGGTTGGCAGTCGAAGCGCTTGGCTGATGCGCTTCTCGAAGAGGCAGGGGTGGCTTGTCTCTCGGGAACATCGTTCGGGGAATTCGGAGAAGGATATTTGAGGTTCAGCGTAGCGAATTCGATGGAGAATTTGCAAAGAGCGCTGGACCGGATTGAGCAATGGATGTCCAAGAAAGGAAATTGACCGTCGTTTCGCAAACAGAGCGGCGTCTCGGCGGCTTCGGCGGTGTTAAATAAGTCATGCCGAAAAAAGCAAAGTCAAAGTCGAAGACCAAGTTACCCAAATCCACTCGCCCGCACATACCCGGCTATGGCCTGCCGAAATCCAAGAAGGGTCTGCTGGCATGGAAGTGGGCTGAGGACCGTCTCAGAAAAAGCCGACAGTACTGGATTGCAACCACTCGCCCGGATGGACGGCCGCACGTCATGGTCATATGGGCGTTGTGGATGGATGGCGCCCTCTACTTCAGCACGGGAAACAAATCGCGCAAGGCGCAGAACCTCGCCAAGAATCCTTATTGCACAATGTGCACGGAAAATGCGGCTGAAGCTGTTGTTGTCGAAGGCAAGGTGGATACCGAAAACGACGTGGGGCTGATTCGCGAGTTCCTCAATATTTATACAAAGAAATACGAGTGGGACATGTCTGATATGGCCGACGATCTGCTAAACCTGAAAGAACCGGTGTTCCGACTCCGTCCTACAATCGCCTTTGGCTTAGCTGAAAAAACATTTTCCAAGAGTGCTACCCGCTGGATATTCACCTGAAAACCGCATGACTAACAATTTCAGAGTTTTTGCCACGTGCGACATCGGCGACGCACTAAACATCCTGCGCACGCGCGGGTATCAGCTCGAAGTCTATCCAGAGCCTACGGCGCCCCCGAAAGCCTTGGTGCTCGAGAAGGTTCGTTCAGGAATTGACGGGCTGATCACGACTCTGCGCGACCAGATTGATGCTGAGGTCTTTGAAGCGGGCAAGGGCACGTTGAAAGTGGTTGCCCAGCTTGCGGTTGGGTTCGACAACATCAATCGAGCGGACGCCAATCGTTACAACGTTCCTTTTACCCACACCGCGGATGTTCTGACGGAAGCAACCGCCGAGTTTGCATTCTTCATGTTTGGATCACTGGCTCGAAAAATGTGGCCGGCCGAGCACCTCACCCGCGAAAATAAATGGGGCTTCTGGCACCCCTATTTGCCTTTCTTGGGCGATGAAGTCACAGGCAAGGCTATCGCGATCATCGGAACGGGCCGCATTGGGCTGGCGATGATCAAGAAGTGCTCCGGATTCGACATGAATATCCTCTGCTACGACCCGGCGTACCAAAAC
Source organism: Acidobacteriota bacterium (assembly GCA_003224785.1). GTDB lineage: Bacteria > Acidobacteriota > Terriglobia > Terriglobales > Acidobacteriaceae > Gp1-AA145. The sequence goes on along the minus strand of QHZV01000255.1, from coordinate 4,301 downwards.
CTTGTATATGTGACCGCGATTCAGGACACAATGGACCTGCGCCACGCTCGCGGCATTCAGAAAGAAAAAACGTGGATCAAATATGTCTCAATTGATGAGGCGTTGAGTCAGGCGGATTTCGTCAGCGTGCATGTACCGTTAATACGAGAAGGCGAGAGCGCGACTCCTACCTTTCATCTCTTCAACGAGCGCACGCTGCGGATGATGAAACGCACTGCGTTTTTGGTAAACACGTCGCGCGGGCCGGTCATTGATGAAAACGCATTGGCAAAGGCGCTGAAAGAAAACTGGATTGCCGGTGCGGCCCTCGATGTTTATGAGAAGGAACCGTTGTCGGAAGATTCTCCGTTGCGCGACTCGGCTATCGAGGACCGGTGCCGTTTGTTCCCTCACTTCGCCAGCGCCGCGAAGATCACGCGGCTCTCACCTGATCCCGACAAAGGCATGGCAGGACGATGCGTGCAGGGGTTGATTGACGTGCTGGAGAAGAATTATGGCGGAGACATTAAGAAGATGCCGTATGTGGTGAATAAGGAGGCGTTCTAGCAGCTCACTTCGCTCGCGCTTTTGGTTCTTTGCCCGAATTAATTGGCACGACTAGAAGTCGTCCCCTTCCCAAATCTGTTGGCCAATATTAAAACGGGCGCGCCCGCGCCAGACGAACTACTCCGGCACGCTCTGCTCTTCGCTGTGCGCACGGATGACGCGATCAACGGAATATGGCGCGCGCCGGGTGGGCTCGTGATAGTGACGGACTTGCAGCTCGCCTAAGAGACCAATCGCCAGCAGGTTCAGGCCCGCCAGAAGAACCACGGCGGCAAAGATCATCAGGGGACCGTGTTCGGCCATGATTGAGGTGTGGCGAACGAACTTCTCGAGAAACAGCCAAGCAGTAATACCCATGCCTCCGAAAATGCCCAGCATCCCGAGCGTTCCGAAGAAATGCAAGGGCCGCCCCAGATAGCGCAGCAGGAAGCGAATCGTAATCAGATCGAAGAAAACCCGAAACGTCCGCGAAATGCCATAATGCGAAACGCCGCGCTCGCGATTGATATTCCGAATCGGCACTTCGCAAATCGAAGCGCCATGCCAGGACGCCAAGGCCGGAATAAATCGATGCAGTTCGCCATAGAGCGGCACTTGTTCCAGAATCTCGCGCCGATAGGCTTTGAAGGTCGTTCCGAAATCGTGAATATCAACGCCGCTAAGCTTCGCCATCAGCCAGTTGGCGCATTTCGAAGGAATGCGGCGTAGCCAGAAATTATCGATTCGCACTTTGCGCCAGCCACTGACAATGTCGTAGCCCTCGGAAATCTTCTCCAAAAACATTGGGATATCCGCGGGATCGTGCTGCAGGTCCCCATCCATGGCGATGATGTATTCACCACGAGCATGATCGAAGCCGGCAGCCAACGCTGATGTCTGACCGAAATTTCGGCGCAGCCGTACCACCGTGACTCTGCTATCCACACCGGCGATCTGCCGCAGCAAGTGGAACGTGTCATCACCGGAGCCGTCATCCACGAATACGATCTCAAAGCTCTCGCCAGCGCTCTCCATCACAGCCTTCAGGCGGTCATAGAGATCAGTGACGTTCTCCTGCTCGTTATGCAGCGGAATCACAATGGAGTACTTAGGCATGAAGCCCTAATTATACGATCTGGCCGCTCAGCATGCGAGATGAAGCCTCCGTCGGAAAAGCAGAGGGAACCAGAACGCAAACCTCCCAACCAATGTTTCCGCTTTATGATGGGTCGTCGGGCGTGCGGATACCAACGAATGAGGTCTAGATGACCCTTCTGATCATGTTTTGCGGCTTTATGGCTGCTGTCTCAGCGCTGACGTTTATCGAAGTCCGGCGCATACGCAAGAAGCTAAGTTCTAAATAGGAAAAGAGGGCGGATGAGAATCCGCCCCTCCGCCCTGCAAGACTAGCCTGGCCCTGCGGGATAGGGTGGCAAATCCGGCGGCCGCGGCGGCAGCTTCTTCGGATTCTCCTGCATCATCTTTTGGACTTACTGAATGGCACTCTCCAGCTGGGGATCTTTTCCGCTTACAATTTGCTCCGGCCGGTTCTCCACCACGATGTCAGGCTGAACACCGTGGTTCTCGATGATCCACTTGCTGTTCAGGTCATAGCGTGCGAACTCAGGCCTGGTAATATATCCCCCATCGATCAGCGCAATGTTCCCGCGGATTCCACGAACGCCTCCCCAGGTGCGTTCGCCAATGAGCGGACCCAACTTGTATTGCTTAAAGGCATAGCTGAAAAGGTCTCCATCGGATGCCGCATAGTGATTGGTGATGCAGACCATAGACCCATGAAAAACGTTCGGTGGAACTGTGCTGCTCTGGGAATTCCGCGATGAGTCCATCTCACCCAGAATGCGACGCAGGCGCTCGAAGATCAGCTCATCTACAAATCCGCCTCCGTTGTAGCGGACATCAATGATCAGACCTTGCTTACGGATCTGCGGAAAATATTGTTTAACGAATTCATTGAGACCGGGGGCGCCCATGTCCGGCAGATAGACGTATCCGACCTTGCCTCCGGTGGCCGCGTCAACTTTCTTCCGGTTGGTCACGATCATGTTGAATTCGCGGAGACCGGCCTCGTCATTGATGGGCTTCACTGGCACATTGTGCGATCCATCTTCCGAGGGTTTGGAATTGACAGTGAGTGTCACGGTTTCATTCGCCGTATTCACGAATAACTCATAGGGATCTTGCGGCGCGCGCAACGGCCGGCCATTTACGGCAAGCAGATAATCGCCTTCCTTGACGTTGATTCCCGGTTCTGTCAGAGGCGAGCGCAGCGCGCCGTCCCAGTTTTCTCCCGGATAGATTTTCTTGATGCGATACATTCCGCTCCCTGCATCAAGTTCGTAGTCCACACCCAGCAAACCAACATTGGTGGGATGCGATTCGGGGTAATCTCCACCTCCTACATAGGTGTGAGAGTTGGAAAGATCTCCAATCATCTCGCCCATAATGTAGGTAAGCGAGGAACGGTCGGAAACATAGGGTAGAAGTTGAGCATACTTATCGTGCTCCTTCTGCCAGTCAACTCCGTTCATGGACGCCTCATAAAAATAATCGCGTTCCTGGCGCCAGACTTCGTTGAAGACGTTCTTCCATTCCTGCGGAGGATCAATCTCTGCACGCATCCCGTTCAGGCTCAGCGCTCCGTCGCCGACCTTCTTTGCCTCGCCCGACGGTTTCGCATCAATGATTCCGTAGGTGTGCGCCGCGCCTCTTCCTGCTCCTTCGCTCTGGTAAAGCAGCTTGGATCCATCAAAAGAGAGCGCAAAGCGTTCTACGTCGCCAATCAAAGTCTTTTCCTTGCGCTCCTTCAGATCAAACGCATGCACGGCAGAATCTTCTCCGGGAACTGGTCCAGAGAGCCCTTGGATCGGCGCGGTCGAGTAATACAGAAAACCCTTCGCCGCAGCAAACGCCCGGATAACCGCCGGCTCGGTTGGTAGTGCCACTACGCGATCCTGAATTCCATCGAGATCAACTTTTACTTCGACTGGCTTTTCTTTCTTGTCTTTATCTTTATCTTTGTCTTTGTCTTCATCCGCTCCCGCGCTCTTGCCTTCACCCTTCTTCGCGGTGCCCTTTGACTTTGTGTCGGTCGCGGCGTTAACTTCGCCCGCAAACTTTCCTGGCTCAGTCTTCTTTATCTCGGTTTCGTCGCTCTGGGCCTTGAAAGGCGAGGGTTCGTCCTTGTTCAAAGTGACTACATAGACGCGCGTGGTTTTGGGATTGGCAAATTCAAAATCAACGTTGCCCAAGACCTCGTTGAAGTCGCGGTCGGAGAGGTAATACAGATACTTCCCTTCCGGATCGAACTGAGCTCCATTGCTATTCGTCATAGCGGACGTGACTGCGGTCGCTTTGCGGTCAGTCACCGAATAGAGGTAAACCACAGCGTTGCCGTTTTCGTCATTCTTGTCGTAGGCCAGCCACTTGTTGTCAGGCGACCACGCATAATTCGTGATCTCGTTGAATTCGGCATGATCAATTTTTACCTGCTTCTTTTCGGTTACGTCCTCCCACCACAGATTCAAGTCCTTATCAGCCCACGCGATTTTCTTGCTGTCGGGCGACCATGCGGGAGGAAACTTGAATCCCTTGTATCCGCTGGTGAGTTGCTGCTCTTTACCGAATCCATCCTGCGGCATCGCGTAGATTTCGTCTTCGCCAGTGCGATCGGAAACGTAGGCGATCCAGCGGCCATCGGGTGACCAGGCCACTTTCTGCTCTCGAATTCCCGGCGTGCGCGTCAGGTTGCGAAT
>QHZV01000466.1 GCA_003224785.1 Acidobacteriota bacterium | reverse complement strand
GGCTGGTAATCAGATGGACGAAGCCATCATGAATTACCTCAAGCGGAAATATAACCTGCTGGTCGGTGAGCGCACGGCCGAGCAGATCAAAATGGAAATCGGTTCGGGCTATCCGCTCGATAAACCGCTGACAATGGAAATCAAGGGCCGAAACCTGATCGAAGGCGTGCCGAAAACAATCACAGTTGACGATAGCGAGATTCGGGAAGCGCTGAGCGAGTGTGTTTCGACGATTATGAACGCGGTTCGAGTCGCGTTGGAGCGTACACCGCCCGAGCTTTCCGCGGACATCAGCGATCGCGGAATCGTTCTGACCGGCGGCGGCGCATTGCTAAAGAATCTGGACAAGCGTATCCGCGAAGAAACCGGCTTGCCGGTTTCAATCGCCGATGATCCGCTCTGCAGCGTAGTTCTGGGAACTGGAAAGATGCTCAGCGATTTCAAACTTCTGAGGAAAATTTCGATTGAGTAGGAAGGACGTCGTGCGTCGTCGGTCGTCCGTCGTTGGCCAGACTCAAGTCGAGTACGTTTGATTATTCCAGATCCATTTTCGGACTTTCCGCCTGGTGCACCGCAGATTCTACTTAATTTGATTTTAGTTGCTGCAGCCAGCGTGTCCGGTTGGATAGTGTTTAACACCCAAGTTGCAATGAACTGGATGGCAAGACGCGGACCTGAGTGGTGGCCCGGACGTACCACGGCAATACGTCTTGCAAACAAACCTGCTTGGATATGGCTTTATAGAGTTGATTGCGCTGTCGTTTTTATCGGAGTCGTGCTAATGCTCGTCTCCCACTGGCTATCGCACTAAGAACAGTTTGCTGAGCTAAAAGCTAATAGCTAAAAGCTAGCAGCTTCTTTTATGGACACCTTTATGGGCCGCTATCGTAATGTCACATTCCTGGCGGCGGCCATCTTTCTGCAAATCCTGGGCCTCGCCATCCAGAAGCATGGTCGCGCCGCTTGAAAAAGGGATTGTCCGCGTCCAGGGTGGCGCCTCCGGGGTCTGGCACAACTACTTCTATCTGCGCGGCGTTCGCCAGGAGAACCGCGATCTTCGCGAGCAAATCGAGCAGCTTCGGCTCGAACAAGTCCGCCTGAAGCAAGACGCCGAACAAGCGCGTCGTCTCCAGTCCCTGCTCGGATTCAAAGAGCAGTTCATCGGTTCCACCAAGGCGGCGCAGGTCATTGGCTCCAGCGGCAGCGAACAGTCGCGGCTCGTCTATATAGACAAAGGTTCCAACGACGGAATCAAAAACGAAATGCCCGTCATCACCGCCGACGGCGTGGTCGGGAAAGTTCTCTCCGTGATTGACGGGAGCACGTCACAAGTTCTCCTCATCAATGACCAGCAGAGCGGCGTCGGCGCAATCCTCGAGCAGTCCAGGTTGCAAGGTGTTCTGAAGGGACGCGCATCCGGCGAACTCGTCATAGATAAGATCATGACCGACGAGGAAGTGAAGCCCGGTGATCGCATCCTGACCAGCGGCGGGGACCGCATTTTCCCGAAAGGCCTGCCTCTCGGCACAGTTGCAAAGATCACGAAAGGCCTCGAGTTCCTTCAAATCACCATAAAACCAGCGGCAACCTTAACGCGCCTCGAAGAAGTTCTAGTGATCACGAAGAAAGAAGAACACGAATCAACAGCATCAACCGCAGCGCCCACACGCGCAGCCGACATTTTGGCTCAGCGGCTGCCTTCGGTTCCAGATAAACCAGCAGCGCCCGCGCCAGGAGCCCCGGCCGCGCTCGCCGCAAAACCTGCGGCAACAGATACCTCCGGTTCCGCTGCTCCTAAGAACAACGCAACTACGGCAGGGACCGGCACAGCGGTCAAACCGGCAATCTCGGCCACGGCCAATGACGGCGTAACCCCAAGAGGCGCGACGCCGGTCAGCGCGAACGGCAGTATAGTCGCTAAGCCGGCGGCATCGGCAATCACTGCCCCTGCTACCCAAGAGCTTAAAAAGCAGCCTGCTCCTGCTGCATCCACGGCGTCCACTACATCGACAAACGCAACAATGCCAAACGCAATAGTGACAAACGCAACAGTCTCGCCAAAGCCAGCGCCCGTGCCGAAAGCCTTACCCACCAAGCCGCCCGAAACCAAGCCGTCAACTGAAACCAAGCCATCCCAAGCTCAGCCCAATCCCCACGGAGACGCTCCGCAATAACGTGGCCGTCACTTACACATCACGCGAGCAAATTGAGGTTTACCGGTTCAGCCTGCCGGTGGCGATCTTCGTTCCATTGATGGCAGTCTTTTTCCAGGCGTTCATTCCGCACATAATTCCGGCTTTTTCCAGTTACTTTGACCTGCCGCTCCTGGTCACAATATTTTTTGCCATGGCCCGCCGCAACCCGGTTTCCGGGCTACTCACGGGCGCTGCCATCGGCCTG
>QHZV01000456.1 GCA_003224785.1 Acidobacteriota bacterium | reverse complement strand
ACACATCAAACAGGAGAAGAAGAAATGAAGAGGCATGCTATCGCTGTATCCGCCGTTGTGTTTCTGGCCACGTAGGAGACGAAACAGCATTGAGAGTAACCAATGAAGTTTGTCAGAGGACTTACATATAATGTCTGCGCATCAAAACGTTACGTTCGAAGAAATAATTTCAATCCTTAAGGAGACTCCTGTGCCCAACCCATTCTGTCACGTTGAACTCAACACCACCGACCTCCCAAAAGCCAAGGACTTTTACAAAAAGCTTTTCGACTGGAAGCTGGAAGACATGGACTCATCAGGCGGAGGGTACACCATGATTCGCGTCGGCGAGGGTACCGGCGGCGGCATGATGACGAACCCCATTCCTGGCGCACCGTCGTTCTGGCTGGCTTACGTTTTGGTAGATGACATTCAAGCCTCCACGAAGAAAGCCAAATCTCTAGGCGCCAGTGTGATGAAAGATGTCACCGAAATTCCGGGCTACGGCTCGTTCAGCGTCCTGGCTGATCCGACCGGCGCGCATTTCGCATTATGGAAACCAACAAAATAGAAAATGAAACAAATTGTCATCCCGAGCGGAGCAATCGTTCGCGAAGCGGACGACACGGAGTCGAGGGACCTGTTGTTTGCCAGAGCGGCAGAAAGTAAAAGCCCCCCGCATACCATAACGAAAGGAAGCGGTGACGCATGGCAACACTCAGCATCACTCCCACTTCGCAAATCAGTTCCGACAATGACGCAGTAACCTGCCAGATCTCTATCGCCGCTCCACGCGAGCGCGTTTTCCAGGCTCTCACTGATCCCGAGCAAGCCATTCAATGGTGGGGACAATACGATAGCTATCATCTAAGCGACTTCAAGCTTGACGCACGCGTAGGAGGGAAGTGGTCGGCCTCGGGATCGTCCCAGAAAATGGGAGCCATCAGTATCGAAGGCGAGATTCTCGAACTCGATCCTCCCCGCCGCCTGTCGTACACTTGGCTATCAAACTGGCTGCCCAAACACACCAAGGTCGTCTGGGAACTCGAAACCCAAAATTCTGGAACGCTGGTGAAGCTGACCCACACCGGATTCGCCGGCAACGCGCAACACGCGCAGGCTCACAGCGAAGGCTGGACTCCGGTCCTCAGCTGGCTGCAAGCTTATGTCGAGAAAGGTGAAACCGTCGTCTCGAGAAAGTAAATGGCAACTGCGCAACTCACTCCCGATAATGACGCGATCCTGGCGGAGGTCTTCATCGCGGCCCCGCCAGCTCGCGTATTCGAGGCCATTGCCGATCCAAAGCAACGGGACCAATGGTGGGGACAGAAGAACGTTTTTCACGTCGTCGAAAGCAAGTCTGATCTGCGGCCCGGCGGCAAGTGGTCGAGTGACGGCGTTGGACCGAACGGCGCGCCTTTTCACGTCGAAGGCGAGTACGTTGAGATTGATCCGCCGCGGCTACTCGTGCAAACGCGCCGCGCTGATTTTGTCGGTGAGTTCGAGACTGTCGTACGATGGGAGTTGGAGCCTCGCGATGTGCACGGGCTGCACACGGCCGGAGCGCACCGAGTCGGCACCGGCACGCTTCTGAGAGTTCGTCACTCCGGTTTTTCAGGCCATCTCGATCAGGCCAAGAGCCATCACGAAGGATGGCGCGGTTCTCTTGACTGGCTGCGGGCTTTTATCGAGAAGGGCGAAACCATGGACAGCAGGAGCTGAATGGCAACGACGCAAATCACCCCCGATAACAACTCGATCCTCGCAGAGATCTTTATTGCCGCTCCGCCCGATCGCGTTTTTCAGGCCCTCACCGATCCGCAGCAAATGACAAAATGGTGGGGCGAGAGGGGCGTCTATCGCATCACCGAAAATAAAGCCGATCTCCGCGTTGGCGGTAAATGGTCGAGTACCGGCGTGAGCGCCGACGGCAAACCATTCACTGTGGATGGCGAGTACGTGGAAATAGATCGGCCGCGCCTGCTCGTTTATACCTGGAACCCGAGCTTCTCTCATACCGTGAAGACAACTGTCCGCTGCGAGCTTGAGTCTCGCGACGTTCATGGCCTGCACCAGCAAGGCCCGCATCGCATGGGCACCGGTACGCTGGTAAAAATCCGCCAGGATGGTTTTGCCGGAAACTTCGAATCTGCCAGAGACCACGCCCGCGGCTGGATCAAAGTCCTCGGCTGGATGCAGGCCTTCGTCGAAAGAGGAGAAACGATCGAGACTCGGCCTGCTGCGACTACCCCATGAGGACAGGTTCAACTTCCTCGTCAGTGAATCTGCGGGTAAA
>QHZV01000254.1 GCA_003224785.1 Acidobacteriota bacterium | reverse complement strand
CTATGTGCATTTGGATCTTGATGTGCTCAATTCCGAAGAAGCAGTTTGGAACCAGTGGGCTGGGCCAAGCGGAATTTCGCTCGTAACTCTGCTGGAAGCCGTCGCGGAGATCGGAAACCGTGGCAGAGTGTGCGCCTTGGGGGTGGCGTCTTATGATCCGGCGGCAGACCTCAGTGGGAAAGCAATGCAGGCGGCAATCTCCGCGATTCAAACGCTGTTCGAGAAAATGTAATCTTCCGACCTAATTCGCAAACTAACCGCATAGGCGAAAAAACGGCAGGGCGACACCCTGCCGTTGCATAATTTCGCTCTTAAAACTACTTCCCGCGATTGACTGCTTTCTTCAATTCTGCGCCCGGTGTAAACTTCGCCACGCGGCGAGCGGCGATTTTGATGGTCGCGCCAGTCTGCGGATTGCGTCCATTCCGCGCTTTGCGCTGCGAAATCGAAAAAGTGCCGAACCCGATCAGAGCAACGCGATCGCCTTTTTTCAGTGCGCTGGTGATGCTCTCAACGCTCGTATCAATTGCGCTTGCAGCCTGTGTCTTGCTGATGCCGGCCCCTGACGCAATGCGGTCAATTAAATCTGCTTTGTTCATCGTAGCTCCTGGGGAGGGCCTACTCTGCTCGTGTGGGTCGGGCACTCTTGTCCGACAAGCTCCTACTGCTTGCCATCGGCGCAGAGTGAACGCGACATTGCTGAGCGGAAGACTCGCCGAAGTTATTTAGCGCCCGCACTTGACGATTGTCAACAGTTCTCGACTGTGGAAATCCGCGCCGGTTGCGGAATTTGATTCCTCCGTCCGCGAAACACGGCGCTAGTTGGCGCTTTCGTTGTATCAATCTCCCGCAGGCATGAGCATTTCCTCAAAAGGCACACTGTTTGCGGGAATTGGCGCGAACTGCTCGGCTTCGGTGGAACCGTCGAGTGCAACTGTGGAGGCGAGCCCGCCGGCGACAACTTTGGTTACGAGATCGAAATAGCCAGTGCCGACAAACTGCTGATGTTTCACGGCCTCGTATCCAACTGCTTCGTTCGAGAATTCTCGCTGCTGGAGCTGTGAGTAGGCCTGCATTCCGGTTTCTTTATACCCGCGCGCCAGTTCGAACATGCTTAGGTTCAGCGCGTGGAATCCGGCGAGAGTGACGAATTGGAATTTGTAGCACATCGCAGCGAGCTCTCGTTGAAACCGCGCAATCGTCGCGTCGTCCAGTTTCTTCTTCCAGTTGAACGACGGCGAACAGTTATAGGCTAGCAACTTGCCCGGATATCGTTCATGCACTGCGTCGGCAAACTTCTGAGCTTCCTCGAGACTCGGTTCCGAGGTTTCGCACCAGATCAGGTCAGCATAAGGAGCATACGAAATTGCACGGCTGATCGCGGAATCGAGCCCTCCGCGAATGCAATAGAAGCCTTCGCTGGTTCGTCCTCGGGTAAGAAACTCGCGATCGCGAGGATCGGAGTCGCTGGTAAGCAGATGCGCGCTGTTCGCGTCAGTTCGGGCGAGCAGAAGCGTGGGAACTCCCATGACGTCGGCGGCCAAGCGCGCTGAGACCAACTTCTGAATCGCTTCGGCGGTTGGAACCAGCACCTTGCCACCAAGATGTCCGCACTTTTTTGCTGACGAAAGCTGGTCTTCGAAGTGCACACATGCCGCTCCCGCCTCGATCATCGCCTTCATCAGCTCAAACGCATTGAGATTGCCACCGAACCCCGCTTCAGCATCGGCCACCAGCGGCACGAACCAGTTCACGCCATTGCGTCCCTCCGCATGATGGATCTGGTCTGCACGCTGCAAAGCACGGTTTATTTTGCGCACCATGGCGGGAACGCTGTCACACGGGTACAAGCTCTGATCGGGATACATTTCTCCCGAATTATTCGCGTCGGCGGCGACTTGCCATCCACTCACGTAAATCGCGTTCAGCCCCGCCCGCACCTGCTGGATGGCCTGATTACCAGTCATCGCGCCCAGCGCCGCTACAAACGAATCGGCGTGCAACATTTGCCAGAGCGTTTCTGCCCCGCGCCGGGCCAGCGTGTACTCGATCTGCAGGCTTCCGCGCAGGCGCTCCACCTCTTCCCATGTGTATGGGCGGGTGATGCCTTTCCATCGCGGACTGGAAGACCAATCCGGCTTCTTTGTAAGTTTCCCGTTGCTGGCCATTTTCGTTCCTCTCCTGCGATCGCCCCAATCGCTGCCTTTGTCGCCGATTTCCTCAGTGCGATTTTCCTCTGTGAACCTCAGTGTCCTCTGTGGAAGCGTCCAGAACGCGCAATCACAGAGAGCACTGAGTTTGACCGAGAAATTCTCATAGAGGCCTACTTCACTAAATCGGATTGAATTCCTCTCTCAGCACCATTGCTTCTGCAATCCGTCTCGCCTCGCGAAAAGTGTCAGGCGTCCCCTCGTCCGCGTACTTCGAGTCAGACAGCAGCTGATCGAGTTCCTCGTCGAAAATCCGATGCAACAGTTCGGGAGTATGCGGCACGAACTCTCCCGACTCATCTCCCACCCGGCCATGCCGCAGTCGCTGGGCAAGCATCAGGCGGTAGATCCGGTCCGTAGCGAGGTCCTCCATGTATCCATCGAGCAAGCTCGCCCCTCTTCCATTCAAAACTCCATTGCGGTAGCGGATAACAGTCTTTACCGCAGCTCGCGTTCCCGCGACTGTTCTCTGGCCGACGCCGCTAATCGAAGGCCGCAGGTTCGGATACCGCTCCAGCTGAGGGGCGCGCGCATGGAGCTGGTTCGGTGAAGGGAACTGCTCGATTGCAATCTGGTTTTGATCGGGATGCCCTGTCCACGCGCCATCCATGCCGCAAACGGCCTCGTTCTTTTTGTCCTTCTTAAGAACCTCAAGTGCCCGACCGTTGAGTTCGGCGTCAGTTCTGCTCGGATACAGCGCGGTCATCCCGCCAATTGCCAACATGCCGCGCTTGTGGCAAACCTCCGGCATCAACTCCCGCAGATTTTGGAAGAACGCGACATCGTGTGGAATGGTATTGCGGTCCGGCAGCACCCAATCGGGATCGGTCAAATTGAAATCAATCAAACTCGCCATGTAGTCCCAACGCCCGAGGTTCAATCCCAGGATGTGGTCACGCAAGTTGTAGAGAAATTCCTCCATCTGGAACGCGAGCGGGTGCGATTCCACCAGCGCCATGCACTTGATGTAATCCTTGGGCCAGCCACGCGCCTCAGCCAAGGTTTGAAACAGATCGCGCCACCATAGGGCTTCATCCGCCGACTCGGATTTCGGAATGTAGAAGCAAAGAGGATGCTTCAGCTCTGCCGGATCAACGGAATAAACGATCCGCGCAACGTCAAAGAGCGAAGCCTGGGTCGGCTGCTCGAAAATCCCCGCCTGCTGGATGTGCAGCCCACGCGGACGAATCCAAATCACGGTCGAGCTGGGCTTGATTCCGACCACCTGGTCGCGTTTCTTGTCCGCATACGTCAGGGTGCCACGCAGTGCGGCCATAATATTTTCTGTGCCGAGGCGCTGGTGCTCCCATTCGTTCACAGTGGAATCTTCCAGGTCGAGCATCACCCCCGGCGCGCCCGAATTCAACATCTTCACCACAAGCTCGGCGTCGTCCGCTGGCCCCGTCATCTGATTCCGCTGGTCCTGACACCATTCCGGAAGCTCAATCCGCCAGCCATTCCGGACCGCCGGCCCCGGATACCGGTGTACCGGCTTTTCGCCGGCATGGGAGTCTTCCAGCGCCTGGCGCCGTTCTGTGATTAGTTCGGCCCGGGCCGGCGAGAACTTATGGTGCAGTGGCGCGAGGAACTCCAGAAAGCCTGCGGGCAAATCCTTCTCCGGGCGGAAATCCGCCGGTGGGGTGTTGATCCGGAATCCCGTCAACTGTTCACTAATAAAAGCCGTGGTCATGATTGGTCAGCTCCGAGCACGCTCATTCTGGGCGAACTTCCAAGGTTCAAAGCCGGCTCCAGTTCGCATTCTTGGCCCAAGTACGGCACGAAGCAAACGGAATGTTTCAATTAGCCTGATAAATACCTCTTATCGGGCAACCCATAGTGATAGATATATATTCTCAGCCTGAACCAAATGAGCAGTGCGTAAGTCAGCGAGAGAACAATGGAAATCGCCCAAGTCGAAACGTTTCTGGCAGTCTCTACGTTCGGAGGCTTTCACCGGGCCGCCGAGGCGTTGCGGGTTTCGCAGCCGGCGGTAAGCTCTCGCATCCGAGCGCTTGAAGAATCGCTCGGTGTACCTCTGTTTGTGCGCTCCCGCAATAGCCTGACGCTCTCGAGTGCCGGCCGCCTTTTCCGGCCTTATGCTGAGCAATTATTGAAGACGGCTTCTATCGCCCGCCAAGCCGTTCACCAGTTTCAGCCCGGAAGCGACATCCCTCTGCAGATAGCAGCGGGGCTCTCCATCTCGGTGTACTTCTTGCCAGACGTGCTCAAGAAGTTTCAGCGCGCGTTTCCAAAAGTCTCCATCAGCATTCGTCCTGGGCATTCGAAAGAAGTCTTGGAAATGGTGCTTGGGCAGGAAGCTGAAATCGGTTTGGCCCGCTCCCTGCAGCATCCGGAAGTCGAGACGATCCCGCTGAGGGATGATCCTCTTCTACTCACCGCCCATCCTGAACAGCTTCCCGGCAAGTTGCGCCGTGCGCGCCTGAACGAAGTGGCAGCCTGGCCGTTGATCTTCTACGAGCGCGGATCAAGTGACTGGACTCTCACTCGAGGTCTGTTCCGTCATGCAGCGCTTGTTCCAAACGTAGCATTAGAGGTTGACACCATTGAGACTGCCAAGCGAATGGTGGAACGCGGCCTGGGCATGGCATTTCTGCCGTTGATGGCAGTCGCGCCGGAAATCCGCCGCGGCGAGCTGGTCACAATCAAACTATGGGACGCGGAGCCGCTTCACCGCAGTTTGGACATCATCCATCCCCGGCATCGGCCATTGCGGGCCGAGGCGCAGTCATTTCTGGAAGTCGTGCGCCAGGTGGTGAGGCAAAGACCGAACAGCGCATCTACACAAGCGTAGCTTGGGCGCAATCTGGGCAGCAATCTCCTCAGTTCTCCACAATGAATCCCACAACTCCACAGGATGTGCACAGAGCTTCCGCGCTGAGCACTTGCGAGAACGCGCTGCAAAGTGCACATTCAATACAGAGACTCTTTCATGAAGGTTGCCGCTGAAGTTTGTGGGTTGTGTGGTGGAAGTGGATGGAAATCTGCCGAGAAGAGCCGCGTCGTCCGTTGCGACTGCCGACTTAAGCATCGCGCCGAAAGTTTGCTGACGGCAGCGCGAATTCCGAAGCGCTACGAACACTGTGAGCTCTCGAATTTTGAATTCGAGGGGCCGCATGCGCATCTGATGAAGGCACGCATGGCAGCTTGCAAGTTCGTTGAAGAATATCCAGTGGATAACACGGGGCTGCTGCTGATCGGCAGCATCGGAGTGGGCAAAACTCATCTTGCTGTGGGGATAATTAAAGAACTGCTCGTCAGCAAGGGCATTCCATGTCTCTTTTACGATTATCGCGAGCTGCTAAAGCAAATCCAAAATTCCTATAACGATTCCGTAAAGGCAACCGAGCTGGAGGTGCTGCGTCCAGTTTTTGAAAGTGAAGTTCTGGTTCTGGATGAACTCGGTGCGGTCAAGCCGACCGAGTGGGTGTGGGATACTGTGAGCCTGATCCTGAACACCCGATATAACAACAATCGAACGACAATCATTACGACGAATTATCCCGACGATGCGGCCCGCGACTCAAATGGCAACTCAGAGTTTTCACGGGCACAGCGGGCCGCTCGGGGCGAAACCCTCGGTGACCGCATCGGAGAGCGCATGCGCTCCCGCCTCCATGAAATGTGCCGGATAGTAAAAATGGAAGGCGCCGATTTTCGGCAGACCCTCAGAAGTGCCAGCTTCCGGTAATTGTGAGCGTCGGGACACTCCTGTCTGACCGAGCCGGATTACTTGTCGTAATGCAGCAGCGAAAACACGTCGTAGCCCTTGAGCTTCTCGCGCGGATTCAGAAAATCAAGCTCCACCACGAAACCCAGGCCGGCGATATCTGCACCCAGTGACTCGGCCAGCTTTGCGGTGGCTTCCGCCGTCCCCCCTGTGGCGAGTAGATCATCCACGATAATGACGCGTTGGCCTTTCTGAATTGCGTCCATATGGATTTCAAGTGTGTTGGTTCCGTATTCGAGCGCGTAGTCGTATTTCTGAGTGGCGGCGGGTAGTTTTCCTGGCTTGCGGACGGGAACGAATCCGGCATTGAGACGATAGGCAAGCGCCGGCCCAAAAATGAAGCCGCGCGCCTCCATTCCCAACACCAGGTCGATAT
>QHZV01000253.1:14356-16586 GCA_003224785.1 Acidobacteriota bacterium | reverse complement strand
ACGGAAATCGTCGCTACCGCCAAGCGCACAGGCGCGCAGATCGCCGGCCCGATTCCATTGCCGACGATGAAGAACAAGTACACGGTGCTGCGTTCGCCGCACGTGGACAAGAAGTCGCGCGAACAGTTTGAGATCCGCACGCACAAACGTTTGCTCGACATTCTCGATCCGACGCCGCAGACCGTGGATGCGCTGATGAAGCTCGATCTTCCCGCCGGCGTGGATGTGGAGATTAAGGCTTTCGGGAAAGAACATAAATAGACCATGTGGGGACAGCCGCCCTCGGCTGTCCGGCGGAGCAAGGCTCCGCATGTTCTTCGCGGGCGAGGGCGTCCGCGCCACACAGGAAAAGAAAAATGGCAAAGGTAGCAGGAATTCTGGGGAAAAAAGTCGGGATGACGCAGCTTTTCGATTCGAAAGGCGAAGTGCGTCCGGCCACCGTGCTGCAGGCGGGGCCATGCGTGGTCACTCAACACAAGTCACAGACGAGAGATGGCTACGACTCGGCCCAGATCGGCCTGGTGGAATTTGTGAAGGAATCGCGCCTGACGCAGCCCATGCGCGGACATCTGGCGAAGAACAATGTTCCGCCGGTGAGATTTATCCGCGAAGTTCCGATTGAAGCCGACGGTGATGGCGGAATCAAAGCCGGCGACCGCGTGCTGGTTGAAATGTTTGAGTCTGAAAGATTCGTGGACATCGTCGGCGTCAGCAAGGGCAAAGGTTTTCAGGGCGTAGTCAAGCGCCATCACTTTGGCGGCGGCCCGAAGTCGCACGGTTCAATGTTCCAGATCACCGGCTCGATTGGTTCATCGGCATTTCCATCGCGTGTGTTCAAAGGCATGCGGATGTCCGGGCACATGGGCAATGAGCGTGTAACAGTGCGCAACTTGCGTATCCTCGGACTCGAGAAAGACGACAACCTGTTGGTGGTTGAGGGGGCAGTGCCGGGGCCGAATGGCGGCTATCTGGTGATCACCAAAGCGAAGCATCCGCCCAGAGAGCGTCGCGGATTTGCAGGAGCGGCGACCGTTGATCCGTTAAAGGCCGCGAAGAGGGCAGCGAAAAAGGGATAACTGTGGCTAGTGTTTAGCAGCCAGAGAAAAAACATGGCAACGATTGACATTCACGATATGAGCGGCAAAAAAGTCGGCACGCTCGATCTCGCTGACGAAGTTTTTGGCGCGATCAACGAAGACCTGCTCTGGGAAGCGATCAAGCATTACCGCGCCGGGCAGCGCGCTGGGACCCATGCTACGAAAAACAAGAAGCTGGTCTCAGGAGCGGGAAAAAAGCTTTGGAAGCAGAAGGGGACTGGTCGCGCACGCGTAGGTTCGATCCGATCGCCCTTGTGGCGGCACGGCGGCACCGTGCATGGTCCGCAACCGCATTCGCACGCATACAGCTTTCCGCGCAAAAAGCTCCTCGGAGCATTGCGCTCGGCGCTGGCGGCGAAGCTTGCCGATGGAAAACTCATCGTTGTGAATGCGTTTTCGGTCGCCGAGCCCAAGACCCAAGCCTTCCGCGAGGCGCTGGACAGGTTGAAAGTTGATAAGACTGCTTTGCTGGTGGAAGTGGCGAACCATGGAAACCGCAATCTGGATTTGAGTTCTCGCAATTTGGAAGGCGTGGAGTTGATATCGAGCAACGAAGTGCATCCCTTTCATCTTCTTCGTTATGACCGTGCGATTTTTTCGCAGCCAGCCATTGAGAAGCTGCAACTCTCGTTGAAGAATTCGGCGTCGCGGCGCAATCACGATGCGGCCGAAGGTGAAGGCAAGGCCCAGAAGAAGGCTGCGCGCGCGCCGCGCACCCGTGGGAAGAAAGCGGCGGAGGTCGCGTAAATGAAATCCGCTTATCAGATTATTCACAAGCCGGTGATCACCGAGAAAGGTCTCGGGATCAAGGAAAACCAGAACACACTGGTCTTTCAGGTCGCGCCGAAGGCTACGAAGACGGAGATCAAGCAAGCCGTGCAGTCGATCTTCAAGGTGAAAGTCAGGTCGGTGCGCACCGCGAATTATCCTGGCAAAGAACGGCGGCGCGGAAAGTTTACCGGGTATCGTCCGGATTGGAAGAAAGCATTCGTAAGATTGAAGTCCGGCGAGAAGATGCCGGAGTACGCGCAGAATTTGTAAGACAGCAATCAGCTTTCAGCCGTCAGCCTTCAGGAAAAGCGGCGGCGCAAGCACGACAAAGCTGAGAGCTGACAGCTAATAGCTGAGAGCTT
>QHZV01000253.1:8460-14183 GCA_003224785.1 Acidobacteriota bacterium | reverse complement strand
TTTGATTGATTTCAAGCGCGACAAGACCGGAATTCCAGCAACTGTGGTTTCGATCGAGTACGATCCGAACCGGTCTTCGCGCATTGCATTGCTGGCATACGCAGATGGCGAGAAGCGTTACATCCTGCAGCCGGATGGATTGAAGGCTGGCGCAAAAATTGTAAGCGGTCCCGACGCGGACATCCTGGTTGGGAACGCTTTGCCGCTGAAGAATATTCCGCCAGGCACGACGATCCATAATCTGGAGTTGCGTCCAGGAAAAGGCGCGCAGATGGTACGGTCTGCGGGTGGATCGGCGCAATTAGTCGCAAAAGAAGGCGAATATGCTCTAGTGAAGTTGCCTTCCGGCGAGACCCGCAAGATTTCGCAGGATTGCATGGCGACCATCGGACAGGTCGGCAACATTGATCACGAGAACATCACCATCGGCAAAGCTGGACGCTCGCGTTGGCTGGGCAAACGCCCACATAACCGCGGTGTTTCCATGAACCCGGTTGACCATCCGCACGGCGGCGGTGAAGGCAAGACTTCAGGCGGACGGCATCCGGTGACGCCGTGGGGTCAGCCAACCCGTGGCTACAAGACGCGCAACAACAAGCGTACGGATAAGTTCATTGTGAGCAGATCGAAATAATTTGTAGAGGCGTAGCTCCGCTACGTCTCAGACGTTGCAGGCAACGTCTCTACAGGGGATATATGGCAAGATCTACAAAAAAAGGCCCGTTCATTGACGGATATCTGGCGACGCGCATTGAGCAGATGAACTCGCGCAACGAGAAAAAGGTCGATCGCGGTGCACAACGGAAAGAAGTTTATTCCGGTGTACATCACGGAGAATATGGTGGGCCACAAACTCGGCGAGTTCAGCTTTACCCGCCAGTTCAAAGGACACTCGATGAAGGCGGCGACGGAAACGTCGGCACGTCCGGCGGGTATTCCGGGAGGCCCGGGAGCGATTACTCCATCGGCAGGCGCGGCTCCGGCTGCTCCGAAGGCATAAAGCATGGAATTTCGAGCACAAACCCGGTTTGTTCGCGTATCGCCGCAGAAGGCGCGGCTGGTGCTGGACCTGATCAAAGGCCGGCGCGTGGAAGACGCACTGAATACTTTGGCTTTCACCAAGAAGCGCGTTGCCGCCAAAGTTGAAAAGCTGGTGCGCTCCGCGGTTGAGAACGCCAACTATCTGAGCAGCGAAAAAAATATTGATGTCGATCTCGACAATTTGTACGTGAAGCACGCCGTCGCAAACGATGGCCCGCGCATGAAGCGGATTCGTCCCGCTCCTATGGGGCGCGCTTTCCGATATGTGCGGCGCATTGCGCACATCGAGATCGCGCTGGCAGAGCGTGGCAAGAACGGCGCTGCTGATCTCGCGACTGTAGTTGGCGAAGAGTAGGCTGTGGCGGCGCC
Source organism: Acidobacteriota bacterium (assembly GCA_003224785.1). Taxonomy (GTDB): domain Bacteria; phylum Acidobacteriota; class Terriglobia; order Terriglobales; family Acidobacteriaceae; genus Gp1-AA145. Next base: position 12,773 of record QHZV01000253.1, on the reverse strand, counting down.
GACCAAAAAGAAACGTGTGGCGGCAAAGAAGAAGTCGGTGGGCAAGAAGGCAGTCGCAAAGAGGTAATTTGCAGGTTGGCAGAGATTTTGGTTTGAGCTAGAGGCTAAAAGCCAGGAGCTAAAGGCTGATTTTATGGGACAGAAGGTACATCCTTACGGATTCCGGCTCGGATACACCAAGCCGTGGAAGTCGCGATGGTTTGTCGAGCGTGATTACGACAAACTGCTGCTTGAAGACGTCAAGCTGAAGAACGAGCTCAAAGACAAGCTCAAGTCAGCGGGCGTGAGCTCGATTGAAGTCGAGCGTCCCGGCAACAAGCTGCGGGTGATCATCAAGACCGCACGCCCGGGAATCATCATCGGACGCAAAGGCGCTGAGATCGACAAGCTCAAGCAGGATGTGCAGAAGCGCACCAACCGAGAGGTGTACATAGACATTCAGGAAGTGCACAAGCCTGAGCTTGACGCGCAACTAGTGTCAGAATCCATCGCGCTGCAACTCGAAAAACGCGTAGGCTTTCGTCGTGCAATGCGCAAAGCTGTAGATTCGGCACTGCGCTTCGGATGCAAAGGAATTAAGGTCCGCGTCAGCGGACGCTTAAACGGAAATGAAATCGCTCGCTCCGAATGGTATTTGCAAGGGCGTCTGCCATTGCACACTTTGCGAGCGGACATCGAATATGGCTTCACTGAAGCCCGTACCACGTACGGTGTGATCGGCGTGAAGTGCTGGATTTACAAAGGAGAGATTCTCCCCACCAAGAAGCGCGAGTCGCAAGCGGTAGGAGCTTTTTAGGATCGGGTGATCTGGCGATCCGGTACATCGGGTGATCTGAAAGCTGACTCAGTATTTTGGGGTGGTTTTGGTTTAGCGTGCGATCAACGACGATTGGGTTTGATTAAGAGCTGAAAGCTAAGAACGAGAGCTTTTTTATGTTAATGCCGAAAAAAGTTAAGTACCGCAAGCAGCAGCGCGGACGCATGACCGGGAAGGCCTGGGCCGGCAGCACGTTGTCTTTCGGGGACTACGGATTGAAGGTGCTCGAGCCGGGATGGATTACCGACCGGCAGATCGAGGCGAGTCGCGTGGCCATGACTCGTTTCATCAAGCGTGGTGGCAAGATCTGGATTCGATTGTTTCCCGATAAGCCGGTCACCAAAAAGCCTGCTGAAACCCGTATGGGGAAAGGCAAAGGCGCGCCTGATCATTGGGTCGCGGTGGTAAAGCCGGGCAAGATTTTGTTTGAAATGGAAGGCGTGTCACCGCAGGACGCTACTGAAGCCATGCGTCTTGCGTCGCACAAGCTGCCCTTGCGCACGAGATTTGTGCAGCGCGAAGGCGCGCACTAAACATTTTGTAGAGACGTAGCAAGCAACGTCTCCACGGAGAGTTCATGAAAGCGGATAAAGTTCGAAACCTGACCGACGAAGAACTTCGGCATCAGGAAACAGAGATGAGCGATCAGCTTTTCAAGCTGAGGTTTCAGCTCAAGATGGGCCAGACCGAGAGTTTGAAAAAACTGCGCGGTCTGCGCAAAGACATTGCCCGCGTAAAGACGGTTGCCCGCGAACGTGCAACCGCCGGGGAGAAGAAGTAATGGCGGAAGCACAAGCTGCCGGAAGGCGCAAAGAAGTGGTCGGCAACGTAGTCTCGAACCGCATGAACAAGACCATCGTGGTCCAGGTGGTGCGCCGCAGGTCGCATCCGCTTTATACGCGCGTGATTTCGAAGGCGAAAAAGTTTTATGCGCACGACGAAAAGAACGAAGCCCATATCGGCGACGTAGTCCGCTTGGAAGAGACACGGCCGCTCTCGAAGCTAAAGCGGTGGCGGCTGAAAGAGATTGTGCGTAAGACGGCGTTGGTGCCGGAAGTTGCAGGAGTGCAGGGAGTTGAGGAACAGAAGTAGGAGAGCTTTGAGCACCGAGTGAGCAAGGTGTTCGGGCATAGTCATAGCTCGCGGCTAGATCCAGGCAAGAGGAATCCTTATGGCTGTCATGATGCGAAGCATGCTCGAGGTTGCCGATAACAGCGGCGCACGCAAGCTGCAGATGATTCTGCCGCTCGGCGGCTCGACTGGTCTGCGCGCTGGACTCGGAGATGTCGTCACCGCCAGCGTCAAAGAGGCGGCCCCAGACGGACAGGTGCAAAAGGGCAAAGTTGTAAAAGCCGTGATCGTGCGCACGCGGAAGGAATATCGCCGCCGTGACGGTACTTACATCCGATTCGATCAGAATGCGGCAGTTCTGATCAATGAGACTGGCGAGCCGGTTGGCACGCGCGTATTCGGTCCAGTAGCAAGAGAGCTGCGCGAGAAGAAGTTTTTGAAGATTGTGAGTTTGGCTCCAGAAGTTCTGTAGAGACGTAGCTTGCTGCGTCCCGAATTGTGAGTAACGCACGGGAGTTGTTAAATGGCAGTCGCGACAACAACAGCACACAAAAGAGTTGACATCCGCCGCAACGACACCGTGAAAGTGTTGAGTGGACGGGATAAGGGCAAGCAGGGACGCGTTCTGCGTGTTTTTCCCGATACCGGCAGGGTTCTGGTCGAGCACGTGATGATCGTGAAGAAGCACCTTCGCCCGACCCAGCGGTCAAAAGGTGGAATCGCGGAGCAGGAAAGTTCCGTATCGATATCGAAAGTGCAGCTCGTCTGTTCTACATGCGGCCCGGTGCGAATCGGTCATGCCGTGCAGGGCGACCGCAAGGTTCGAGTATGCAAGAAGTGCGGAGCAACGCTGGATAAATAGCTTTTTGCTCTTAGCCCTTAGCTTTAGCTAGGGCAGCTGAGAGCTGAAGGCTAGTAGCTAAGAGCTGAATTATGGCTAAAGACAAAAAAGAAAAAAAGGGTGGGGACCAGCAGGAAGAGCAGCGCGCTCCGGAAGCAGCCCGTCACAGCGCGAAAGAAACTCCGCGCCTGAAGGACCGCTTCCACAAGGAAGTCGCTCCCGTGCTGATGAAAGAGTTCGAACTCAAGAACCCCATGGCGGTGCCGCATCTGCATAAGATCGTGGTCAACATGGGCATGGGCGAAGCCACGCAGAATGCCAAAATCATGGATCCTGCGGTGAATGAACTTGGCCAAATCACCGGACAAAAGCCGGTGGTTACGCGCGCCAAGAAATCCATTGCGGCATTCAAAGTCCGCGAAGGCATGCCGATTGGCGCAATGGTCACCTTGCGTGGCGACCGGATGTACGAATTCTTCGACCGGCTGGTAAACATCGTTCTGCCGCGTGTGCGCGATTTCCGCGGAGTTTCGACCAAGGCATTCGACGGCCGAGGGAACTACACCATTGGATTGCACGACCAGTTGATCTTCCCGGAGATCTCGTACGAGAGGGTGGACAAGCTGAAGGGAATGAACGTCACCATCGTGACTACGGCGCGCGACGACAACCAGGCGCGAACGTTACTCAAGCATCTCGGAATGCCGTTCAGGACGCAGTGACGATTAAAATTAGATACACACCATAACTAAGGATTGCATGACAACAGCAAAACGAGTTAAAGACGAAAAGATTCAAGACAAGTTTAAGCAGGCGCGCGACAAGAACGAGCCCAGGCCGAAATTTTCCAGTCGCAAGCACAACCGCTGCAAGATTTGCGGACGTCCGCGCGCGTATCTACGTAAGTTCGGTCTTTGCCGTCTGTGTTTCCGCGGGCTTGCGTTGCGTGGGGAAATTCCAGGCGTTTCGAAGTCGTCCTGGTAAAGAAAGCGGTCGTTGGTTGTTCGTCGTAGGTCGTACGTGAACGACGAACGACGTACGACGAGTGGCATCACTAGTTTTGCCCACGGTTGTGTGGGTACGGAGAAGCAAAACGTATGAAGTTGACCGATCCGGTCTCAGACATGCTGACGCGAATTCGCAACGCGATTCGCGCACGGCACCAGAAAGTAGATGTTCCCGCTTCCAACCTGAAGACGGAGATTGCCCGCATTTTGAAAGAAGAGGGTTACATCTCGAACTTTAAGGCGACGGAAGAGGAAGGCCACAAGGTCATTCGCATCTACCTGAAATATGACAGCAACAATGAAGCTGCCATTTCGAACGTGGCGCGAGTATCGCGTCCCGGATGCCGCGTGTATGTGCGCCGAACGGAGATTCCGCGCGTTCTCGGTGGCTTGGGAATCAACATCTTGACCACTCCGCGCGGAGTGATGACCGGCCGGCAAGCCCGCAAGCAAGGACTCGGCGGCGAGTTGTTGTGCGAAGTTTGGTAGGAAAACAGCCGTCAGCTATCAGCCGTCAGTAAAATCGGCGAGGCTTTGCTGAGGGCTGATGGCTAAAAGCTGAGAGCTTCTTTATGTC
>QHZV01000253.1:6387-8361 GCA_003224785.1 Acidobacteriota bacterium | reverse complement strand
GGAGAATGATTCGCAGGCCGCGCTGCATGGGCTGACTCGCGCCTTGGTGAATAACGCCGTGGAAGGTGTGACCAAGGGCTGGACGCGTGAACTCGAAATCGTTGGAATCGGATATCGCGCCGAAATGAAGGGCAAAGGCACCGTGGTGTTTACGCTCGGCTATTCGCACCCGATCGAGTACCCATTGCCGTCCGGAATTGAAGTCGCTGTGGATCCTAAGCAGACGCGTTTGACGGTGAGTGGCATCGATCGCCAGAAGGTCGGCCAGGTTGCCGCCGAAATGCGTTCGCTGCGTCCACCGGATCCTTACAAGAACAAAGGCGTACGTTTCGTAGGCGAGCGCCTGAAGAAAAAGGTTGGAAAGACGGGAGCGAAGTAGCTCCTAGCCGTCAGCCATCAGCTTTCAGCTTGTGCATTGCAGCTGCGATCTGATGTGGTTTACCTGACGGCTGATGGCGATACCTGAGGGCTGAAATGCTGACACAAACATCGAAAAACGCTACACGGCGCAGGGTGCACAAGCGCATTCGCAAGAAGGTGCTGGGCACCTCGGAGCGGCCGCGCTTAAACGTGTACCGTTCGCTGAACCACATTTACGTACAAGTGATTGACGATCTCAAGGGCTCCACTTTGGTCGCCGCCAGCAGCGCCGAGGGCAAAAAAGAAGTGCGCACCAAGGGCGGAAACCTGGCTGCCGCGAAAAGCGTCGGCAAAGCGATTGCCGACCGCGCCAAGGCCAAAGGCATCGAGAAGGTCGTGTTCGATCGCGGCGGTTACATTTATCACGGACGCGTCAAGGCGCTGGCGGATGCCGCGCGCGAAGCGGGATTGCAGTTTTAAACTAGCTGTTAGCGATTAGCTTTTAGTCTTTAGCTGAACCGAAATCGTCTAGCTAAAAGCTAATGGCTAAGAGCTAAAAGCTAAAAGCTAAAAGCTGAGATTGGAAGAGCAACGAATGCCAACTGTCGTAAAGAAACTCGATGCCGGCGCCTACCAGTTGAAAGACCAGGTAGTCGCGATCAACCGCGTGACCAAAGTCGTTAAGGGCGGCAAGAACATGTCGTTCGCTGCGCTGGTAGTGGTCGGTGATCCTTCCTCGGCAGTCGTCGGTTATGGGTCCGGCAAAGCCAAAGAAGTGCCCCAGGCCATTCGCAAGGGAATTGAATCGGCAAAGAAGAACCTGGTGCGGGTCAATCTCACGCAAACCAGCATTCCGCATACCGTTCTCGGACGCTTTGGTTCCGGCATGGTTTTGCTGAAGCCTGCTCCCGAAGGCACTGGCGTGATTGCCGGCGGCGCGGTGCGCGCGATCATGACTTCGGTGGGAATTCAGAACGTGCTGACGAAGTCCATCGGCACCACCAATCCGCACAATGTGATCAAGGCCACCTTCGACGCGCTTAAGAAACTCAAGAACAAGGAAGCTGTCGCCAGCCTGCGCGGCAAATCGGCGGAGGAACTGTGATGGCGGCAAATCAAAGCAATAATGGCAAGCTGCGGCTAAAGTGGGTCCGTTCCGCGATCTGCACACCGGTGAAGCACAAGAGGGTTGTTAAAGGACTCGGTTTCACGCGATTGAACCAGGTAATCGAGCGCCCTGATACGGCGGCAATCCGCGGGATGGTGGCAAAAGTTCCGCATTTGGTCGAAATACTGCAGTAGAGCGCAGCCTTTAGCCTTTAGCTCTTAACTTTTAGCCAAAGCGGAGCAGATGTGGTTCAAGCTAAAGGCTAAGAGCTAATAGCTAAGAGCTGATTTTATGAATTTATCTAACATTCGAGCACCACGAAAAGCCTCAGAGAACAAGAAACGCGTTGGCCGCGGCATGGGCTCCGGCATGGGCAAAACTTCCACTCGCGGCCACAAAGGCCAGCGGTCGCGCAGCGGTTCGCGCATGATGCGCGGGTTTGAAGGCGGCCAAATGCCACTGCATCGCCGTCGTCCAAAGCGCGGTTTCACCAACATCTTCCGCCA
>QHZV01000253.1:0-6377 GCA_003224785.1 Acidobacteriota bacterium | reverse complement strand
ATTGAGCGAGACCACCATCAATCCCGACGTTCTGCGTAAAGCCGGCGTCATTAGCACTAAGCGCCCGGTTAAGATCCTCGGCGATGGCGAGTTGAAGTCGGCCATCACCGTCCACGCGCACAAATTTTCGAAGTCCGCCGAAGAGAAAATTACCAAGGCTGGCGGCAAAATTGAAATTTTGAAGTAAGAGCTTAACGATTCAGTTGATCCATAGAGGTTCAGCTAGAACCTAAGAGCTAGAGGCTAGAAGCTGCTTTATGTTTGATAAGCTGCTCAACATTTTTCGGATTCCCGATCTCCGCAAGCGCATTCTGTTTACGCTTGGCCTGCTCGCCGTCTATCGTATAGGCGCGCACATTCCTATTCCCGGAATTAACTCCGAACTCTTCCAGCGGTTCATCGAGCAGAATCGCGGCACGTTGCTGGGTTTCGTAGATTTATTTTCCGGCGGGCAATTCCGCCGCATGACCGTGTTTGCGCTCGGCATCATGCCGTACATCACGTCCTCGATCATCCTGCAGTTGCTGACCGTGCTCTACGAGCCGTTGGCAAAGCTGCAAAAAGAGGGCGAGCTCGGCCGCAAGAAGATCACGATGTACACGCGGTATCTGACCCTCTTGCTCAGCACCGTGCAGTCAATGTTCATTGCAATAGGTCTCGAAAAAGCCGGCAGCTTCGTTCCAAATCCCGGCCTCGGCTTTGTGTTGATGACCATTCTTACGCTGACCACAGGCAGCGTATTCATCATGTGGCTGGGCGAGCAGATCACCGAACGCGGTGTCGGCAATGGCATGTCGCTGCTGATCTTCGCCAACATCATTGTCGGATTGCCTCGCGGCATCGCCGATTTGATTGACAAAGCCAGGAACGCCGCGTGGGGCCCGTTGACGCCGGTTCTCATGCTGTTGCTCGTCGTGGTCATGGTCGCCGTCGTGGCTTTCATTGTTTATGTGGAGCGCAGTGAGCGCCGCATCCCGGTGCAGTACGCGAAACGCATTGTCGGCCGGAGGATGACTCAAGGCGGCACTTCGCACATGCCATTGAAGGTGAATGCCGGCGGCGTGATGCCCGTGATCTTCGCATCGTCAATCGTGACTATTCCGCAAACCGTGCTTTATAGCATTCAGGGACTTCGCGACAACCGATACTTCGGCTCAATGATCGATGCATTAAAGTGGGGCGAACCGTTGTACACCCTGCTTTATGCAGTTGCCATCATTTTCTTTGCGTACTTCTATATTTCGATCATCTTTAATCCCAACGAAGTCGCCGACAACATGCGTAAATACGGCGGTTTCATCCCTGGTATTCGTCCTGGCAAGCGCACCGCGGACCATATCAATGAGATCCTGACGCGTATGACCCTGGTTGGCGCGCTGTACCTGATCATCATCTCGTTCATTCCCGAATGGATGATGGTCGGAATTCACTTGAATCACCTGTTCCGCCCTCTAGGCCCGTTCTTCGAAAGATTGCCGAACTGGGTTTTGAACGGATTGAACGTAAATTTCTATTTCGGCGGAACTTCGTTGCTGATCGTGGTCGGCGTGGCCATGGATACAGTGAACCAGATCGAGTCGCAGCTCATCATGCGGCACTATGACGGATTTACTCCCAAGAGCGGGCGGATTCGCGGCCGCCGCAGCTGGTGATTCCGTTGCTAGTGGCTAGTTGTTAGTGGTAGTAGAACTGGTTTCAAGAAATAGGCTTTGGGAAGGGCACGGCTTCAGACGTGCCGCTAAGCACCACTAAAAATCCGGGCTTTAGCCCCTGAGGTTGCGCTTCCCGAAACGCGAAAAGGTTTGAAACCCTTCTAACCACGAGCCGATGGGTCGGAGATTGGTGGTGTCAGTAATCTTGGAACGGGAGCGGGCTGGGGCCAGTTCGATGGCGGAGCAGGTATTGCGGAACATCGGACCGATTGTGCTCCTCGGGCCACCGGGCGCAGGGAAGGGCACCCAGTCCAAGAGGATCACTGAGCATTACCATATCCCGCAGGTTTCAACCGGGGATTTGCTTCGCGAGCACGTGAAGCAGGGAACAGCGCTGGGCCAGCAGGTTGGTGAGCTTCTGGCTAACGGCGAGTTGGTTTCTGACCACCTGGTTTGCGACATTGTCGCTTGGCGGCTGCGGGAGCCGGATGCGCAGCGAGGATTCGTGCTCGACGGCTTTCCGCGAACCCAGAAGCAAGCGGCGTGGCTGGATTCGTTTTTGAAGTTTGAGTTCCTTGAGAGTGGAAAATGGGCGGCATGGCTGCCGATTGTGGTGCGGATTCAGGTGGATTATAATAAGCTGTTGCTCCGGATCACTGGACGGCGGACTTGTCCCACCTGTGGGACGATCTATAACGTCTATTCCAAGCCGCCGCGCGTTGACGAAATCTGCGATCTCGAAGGCGCAAAACTTATCATCCGCGATGATGATCGCGATGAAGTCATACGCGAGCGCCTGGAAACGTATGAGCGGCAGACCAAGCCGGTCGCGGAATACTATGAGCGGCTGGGGGGCTTGTGACTATCGATGGCGATCAGCCGGTGGATGTGGTGACCGCATCGGTTTTGAAGGAAATTGACGGGCGCGCAAGCGGCGCAGCCAGAGGAAATTAGAAGCGTGGCGATTGTCTGCAAATCGCAGTCAGAAATCGAGAAGATGCGGCGTAGCGGTAATATCGTGCGCCAGATTCTCAACGAGTTGAAGGACATGGTCGCGCCCGGTGTGACCACCATGGATCTGGAGCGGCACGCCGAGAAGAGAATGAAGGAATTGGGCGCGAAGCCTGCGTTCAAAGGCTATTACGATTATCCGTGCGTGTTGTGTACGTCCGTAAATGAAGAGATCGTGCATGGTATTCCGTCGGCGAAGCGGGTGCTGAAGGCCGGCGACATTGTTTCGATTGATTGTGGCGTCGTGCTCGACGGATACTACGGAGATGCTGCCATCACCGTTGCGGTGGGCGAGACGGTTTCATCCGAACGGCAGAAGTTGCTCGAAGTCACTGAGGCATCGCTTTACAAAGCGATTGAGCAGGTGAAGATCGGTAACAGCGTAAGCGACATTGGCGCTGCAGTGCAGGAATATGTCGAGGCCAACGGTTTCAGCGTGGTGCGCGAGTTTGTGGGGCACGGCATTGGCACCAAGCTTCACGAAGAGCCGCAGGTCCCGAATTACCGTTCGCGTGGCGCGGATACGCGTTTGCGCGAAGGCATGGTACTCGCGATCGAGCCCATGGTGAATTCGGGCCGTCCCGAAGCGAAGGTTTTGGACGACAAGTGGACCGCCGTCACCGCCGATGGCAGTTCGAGCGCCCACTTCGAGCATTGCGTAGCAGTGACGAGGAATGGGCCGCTGATTTTGACGCAGTGAACAAGCTTTTAGCTGTTAGCTCCTAGCTCTTAGCTTTTAGCTCGAGCCTAAGACGTCAGGCAGCAGAGACGAAGACTTGGGTGATGGACTTAAGAGTTGCGGGTTCAAGCTAATGGCTAAGAGCTAATAGCTAAAAGCTGGTTTTGAGAGGTTAATGAGCAAAGAAGACGCGATTGAAGTAATGGCAACCGTGGTTGAGCCGTTGCCCAATGCCATGTTCAAGGTGGAACTGGAAAACAAACACCAGGTTCTGGCCCATGTTTCCGGCAAAATGCGCAAGAATTTTATCCGCATCCTGCCGGGCGACAAAGTGGCAGTTGAGCTCTCGCCCTACGATCTGAATCGCGGACGAATTGTTTACAGATACAAATAAGCCTCGCTCGATGTCGAACAGGTTTTCCTGACGGCAGGTAGCTGACGGCTGAAGGCTGGTTATGAAAGTACGAGCATCGGTAAAGAAAATATGCGATAAGTGCAAGGTCATCCACCGCCGGGGTGTGGTGCGGGTGATCTGCGTGAATTCGAAACACAAGCAGCGGCAAGGATAAGGGTAGCTCTTAGCTATTAGCCGTTAGCTCTTAGCTCGAGCACAAAGCGGTTTTGGCTAAGAGCTAAAAGCTAAGAGCTGACAGCAAAACCGCTGACGGCTCATGAGAACTGGAGAACTATGGCACGCATTGCAGGCGTCGATCTTCCGCGTAACAAGCGGTCGTTTATCGCACTGACTTACATTTACGGAATCGGAGTGCCGCGCGCGACGCGTATTCTCGACGAAGCCAAGGTGGATCCCATGAAAAAGATCCAGGACTTGGGCGAGGACGAAGTCAACCGCATCCGCCAGGTTATCGAGGGCGAAGGTCTGGTCGAGGGCGATCTGCGCAAGGAAGTTTCGATGAGCATCAAGCGGCTCATCGAAATCGGCTCCTATCGAGGTTTCCGGCACCGTCGCAACTTGCCGGTCCGCGGTCAGCGCACCCATACCAACGCTCGTACCCGCAAGGGTCCGCGCAAAGGAACAGTCGCCCAAAAGAAGAAAGCGACGTCAAAGACGTAAGAACCGTTGTTGGCTCTTGGTCGTTGGCCAATCCAGCAGGGACAGCGCGGTTATGATTCACGATCAGGTTAGAACTGTTGTTGGAAAGATAGTCGTTGGGATGTGAGATTTTGCCAACGACCAACAGCCAGCAGCCAAGGACGGATTTTCATGGCAAAACCCGCAGCAGCAGCCGGCGCAGCAGCGCCGGAGAAAAAAGGCAAAAAGAAGACCTTCAAGAAGAAGGAACGCAAGCACGTCTCATTTGGCGTGGTGCACATTCAGGCCTCATTCAACAACACCATCGTGACCATCTCCGACCAAGCCGGCAATGTGCTTTCCTGGAAGAGTTCGGGCTCGCTCGGTTTTCGCGGATCACGTAAGGGCACGCCATTCGCCGCGCAGCAGGCCGCCAGCAACGCTGCCAACATGGCGCGCGACCACGGCGTTCGTACCGTGGAAGTCCGCGTCAGTGGTCCGGGCTCAGGTCGCGAATCGGCGATCCGCGCATTGGCTGCAGCCGGCATTGAGGTTCGCAATATTAAAGACGTCACGCCGATTCCGCACAACGGTTGCCGTCCGCCGAAGAGGCGCAGAGTTTAAGAACAGTTCGCGAACGAGGTACGACGAACGACGATTTTCAACCGGGAAGAAGGGAAGCCAATCCTGTAAACCGGTTCTAATAAGGAGAAGAAACTTGGCCCGTTACAAAGACGCAGTATGCCGCTTATGTCGCCGCGAGGGCATGAAGCTGTTCCTCAAAGGCCCGAAATGTTTTACCGACAAATGTCCCATTGAGAAGCGCAATTTTGCCCCTGGCCAGCATGGCAAGGACCGCAAGGCAAAAGTCGTAGGCTACGGCCTGCAACTGCGCGAAAAGCAGAAAGCCAAGCGCATCTACTTCACTCAGGAAGGCCAGTTCCGCAACTACTTCGAGAAAGCAGCACGCTCCAAGGGCGTGACCGGCGAGTTGCTGTTGCAGCAACTCGAGCGCCGTCTCGATACCGTTGTTTTTCGCATCGGACTCGGCGTCTCCCGTCGCCAAGCGCGTCAATTGGTTCGTCACGGCCACGTCAACGTCAATGGACGCAAGGTGAACATCCCATCGTTCCAGGTCAGTATTGGCGATGAGATCGTGATCCGCGAGGCCAGCCGCAAGTTGGCGATTCTCGAGCAGGCAAAGGAATTTGCCGCGCACGGAAATCCGCCGACGTGGCTCGAAATCGATCGCGACAATTACAAAGGGCGTGTCCTGGCATTGCCCAAGCGTGAAGATATTCAGCTGCCGGTGAATGAGCAGTTGATTGTGGAACTTTATAGCAAGTAGTCGTTGGTCGTGCGTCGCAAGTCGTTCGTCGTTCTCATCCGCCGAAGTAACAGCGATTTAGCGTACGACCGAGGACGTATGACGGTTTTGCCGGTCCTTACGTTTCGCGCCAGATCAGCCTTTTTCGGCATTGACCTGAGTCGGACCACTCAGCGAGCCGGAATTGAGCCACATGGCCGAAGGAGAAACAAATGCTTTGGAAGGGTTTTCAAAAACCAAAACGTCTCGCAGTTGACACTTCAACCCTAACCGACAAATACGGAATCTTCTGGGCGCAGCCGTTTGAGCGCGGATTCGGCACCACCATTGGCAATGGCCTTCGCCGCGTGCTGCTCTCGTCGATTGAAGGCGCTGCAGTCACGGCGATAAAGATGGAAGGCGTGCTGCACGAATTCCAGTCCATCCCTGGTGTGGTTGAAGATGCAACCGATATTATCCTCAATCTGAAGCAGGTCCCGTTCAAGCTGAGCGGTGACGCCCCGAAGGCGATCTATCTTCGCTCGGATCAACCTGGCGTGGTCACATCCGGCATGATTGAAGCCGATGGTGATGTCGAAGTCCTCGACAAAGACGTTTACATCGCGACCGTCAGCGAAGGCGGCAAGCTAGATATGGAAATGCGCCTGAAGCGCGGCCGCGGCTACGTTTCCGCCG
>QHZV01000252.1 GCA_003224785.1 Acidobacteriota bacterium | reverse complement strand
GTTTCGTTGACTTTGTATAGGCACGATGATAGGGTCGTCGTTAACGGTGACAGCAGGTCGCCGGCCGTCACCCAAACGCGAGTGGTACGTTAAATGCAAACGCTGGCCGCCGAAGATATTTGTAAGGCATATCGGGGCCGCAGGGTTGTAAACGGCGTCAGCATACGAGTCGGACAGGGCGAAGTTGTTGGTTTGCTTGGGCCTAACGGTGCCGGCAAGACCACTACGTTTTATACGATCGTCGGCCTGATTCCCCCCGACACTGGCCGAGTCCTCATAAACGAGGACGAGATCACGGACGTGCCCATGTACAAACGGGCGCGGCAGTTCGGGATCAGCTATCTCCCCCAAGAGGCATCGGTTTTCCGAAAGCTTACGGTTGAGGAGAACATTCTCGCCGTGCTTGAAGCTCAGCCAGTCTCATGGCATGAGCGACGGGAGACCATGGAGCAACTGATTGACCAGCTTGGACTTGAACACATTCGCCTGAACCGGGGATACGCACTTTCCGGAGGCGAGCGCAGGAGGGTCGAGATTGCGAGGGCGCTGTGCATCAATCCTAAGTTCATACTGCTGGATGAGCCGTTTTCAGGAATTGATCCCATTGCGGTACTCGATCTGCAAAAAATAATCGGCAACATGAGGGCCGGCGGCATCGGGGTGCTGATTACCGACCACAATGTGAGAGAGACGTTGTCGGTGACCGATAGGGCATACATCATCAATGAAGGCAAGATCTTCCGGCACGGAACGCCGGAGCAGCTAGGTAGCGATTCGGAAGTACGGAGAGTTTATTTGGGGGAGAGTTTTAGTTTGGTATAAACCCGTCGAGCGTCGCACGTCGTACGCTTTTGCCATGGCGGTGTACACCGCTGGTCATAGCAAGGTTTGGCGCACGACGGACGACGAACGACCCTAGACGGCATTTATGGTTCTTCTTCAACCAAGGCTTCACCTCAAAGTCTCGCAGCGCCAGATCCTCACCCCTGGCCTGGTGCAGATGGTTAGCGTCCTTGCGCTCAATAAACTTGAGCTCAAAGACATGATCACCGCCGAGATGGTGGAGAACCCCGTTCTTGAAGAACTGGAAGATTCTGTTCCTCTGATTGATGATGTTGGCCGCCGCGAAGAAGAGCGTCAACGCGAGTCGAGCGCCGAAGAGGCTCCTGCCGCTACCGAGGACAAGAAAGATCCCTTCGAAGAAATTGATTTCGGCTCGTTTTTCAAAGATTATCTCGATCCCGGGTTCCGCAGCCAAACCGACTTCGAGGAAATTGAGCGGCCATCCTTCGAGAATTTTCTTTCCAAAGCCAGTACGCTGACTGACCACCTTAACTGGCAGTTGGGCTCGATTCCGACTACTCCTACTGTGCGGGAAGCGGCGGAAGTAGTCATTGGGAATTTGAACGAAGATGGATATCTGATCGCAAGTGATGAGGAGTTGCTGGGTATTGCGCCTCCGGCTCCGCCAGAAGTTGATGCCGCGAAATCGGAAACAGTAGTGAAAGAAGCCGCTGCTTTGGGCCTCGATCCGATGTTGCCAGGCGGATCTCTTGTGGATGAGACTTTGGAAAATGCGGAGCTTTCGGAAGATTGGGAGGGAATCCCAATACCTCAAAATTCAAACGGGACAGCTGCTGCTGCGATCCCCGCGCCCGCAGAGGCGAGCCCACTGCCTGTTCCCGTGAACGCGACCAAGCCCGTATTTAACGTGAGCTTCGACCGCGATCAGCTGCACGAAGCCATTGAGGTCGTGAGGCAATTGGATCCGCCCGGCGTGGGGTGCCGTGATCTTCGGGAATGCTTGCTCTATCAATTGCGTTACCACCAGGCACAGCTTGGAAAAAATGGAAACGGCACGGCGCAAGTTCTTGCTGACGCGGTTGCGATTGTTGACCAGCACCTTCGCGCGTTGCAAAACAAGCAGCATAAAGAGATTTCGCGTGCGATCAATCGTCCAGTTGAGGCGGTGCAAGTTGCGCTGGATTACATCCGCACTCTCGATCCGCGGCCCGGACAGCAGTACAACAAAGTTCTGCCACGGCTGATTGAGCCAGATGTTGCTTTCGTGAAGCACGGCGATGAATGGCTCGTCATGATGAACGATGATGATGTGCCGACGCTGCGCCTGAATCCGTCTTACCGCAAGTTACTCACCAAAGACGGCAACGACCGTGACACGCGTAACTACGTCAAAGAGCGCTTCAAGAGCGCTATTCAGCTGATTAAGAACATCGAGCAACGCAAGCAGACGATCTTGAAAGTCTGCTACACCATTGTCACCCGGCAGCGCGATTTCCTCGAGAGGGGAATTGACGAACTAAAGCCGATGATGATCAAGGAAGTCGCCGAAGAGATCGGCGTACATCCCTCGACCGTCAGCCGCGCCGTGGCGAACAAGTATGCGCATACGCCACAGGGTGTTTTCGAGCTGCGCTATTTCTTCAGCGAAAGCGTGAACGGCCCCGAGGGCGGAAATACATCGCTGCTGATCCTGAAGAGGCGAGTAAAAAAACTCATTGAAGACGAAGATACGTCCAAGCCACTTACCGACGAACAGATCACCCGTATCCTGCAGTCGCAAGGAATTCAAGTCACACGCCGCACCGTCGCAAAGTACCGGGAAGATATGAAGATTCCCAGCACGCATCAGAGAAGAGTGAAGAAATAAGATTTTAGCCATTTAGCTCTCTGCTTTTAGCCAAGACCGCGCAAGTTTTTGACTTTGAGCTAAAGGCTAAGAGCTAATAGCAGCTTTTCAGGGCCGGTTGCAAACCTCACTCGGAGGTTGTTCATGACTGTCGAATACACAGGCAGGCACTACGAAGTTACTTCCGCCAATCGCAGAGATGTTGAAGCCGGATTGAGCAAGGTCCGCAAGATTCTTCGCAAAGCATTCGATACCAAAGTAGTTCTCGCGGTGGAGAAACATCGCCACAAGGCTGAGATCACGATTAATTCCCGAGTGGGCCCGCTGGTTGGTCTGGCGCAAGCTGGTGACATGAAAGCCGCTATCGGTGAAGCCCTGGAGCATCTGGAGAAGCAGGCGGTCAAAAACAAAACGCGCATCATCGCTAAGAAACGCCGGAATCACAATGGCAAGTGGCACGGAGAGCCTCCTGTTGAGCCTCTGGCCAAGTCGGTTGAACCTGCCAACGCTGCTGCCGCATCCATGCTGGTACACAAGTTTCCTGCCGTTTCTAAATCAACGGAAGTCCATCTGGTGAGATCGGATGAAGCGGTCGCGATCCGCCCTATGACGCTCGAAGAAGCAATCAAAGAGGCGCACTTTCGCGATCGCGATGTGTTCGTATTCCGCGATCCGAAAGGCAAAGTGATGGTGCTGCACCGCACTCGCGATGGCAAGATGGAATTGATTGAAGCGCCTTAGCTAAAAACCGCTGCTCGCAGCCTGATTTCTTCGCACTGCTTTCTTCGCCAAATCTTCAATGGCCGGATAGGACCTCGGACTCGTAAGGGTCTTCTCAGGGGGCAGATTGCCCGTTTGCAGCGCGTGCGCGAGCATGTCGATTGCTATACCCGAGTTGGTTGGCACCACAATCGTCGCGCTGATCAGTCCACGCTGCACCCAGGCTTGGCCGGTCTTTGTTGCCCCATCAATTCCGAGGTGCGGAATTGCCAGCCATTGCTCCCGCTGTGCCGTGTCGGCAATCTCCTGAAATGCTTTGCGCGCGCCCATCGCCATAGCGTCGTTTTGTGCAGCGATAATGTCTATGCCTGACTGTTGCGAAGTGGAAAGCTTCAACCATGAGCTGACAATCTTGCACGCGTTGGCTTCCGTCCAGTTTCCTTTCATCACCTTTACGTGTACTTCTACGGGTTTGGTTTCGTACATGCCTGTGGTGCGCTGCTTTGCCGCAAGATTTTCGGCGGGACCCTGAATCAACAGCACGGAGCCGGCGTTCGGAAGCATTGCGGCGATCTGCTTTCCTTGAATGCGGCCGATTTCTTCATGATCGGAGCTGACCGTGAAAATTGGGACCTTGTAGTTGCGCCGTAGGTCTGACAGGTAATCCACCTCGCGGTTCAGCACCACCCATCCAATGCCTGCGGCAGCACAGGCTCTGCCCACTTGTGGCATGGCCGTGCCACCAACAGGCTCAAAAATAATGCCATCAGGGTGTGGCACTGAATTGGACTGGATGATATTCAGCAGTTGCTGGCTTTGCAGAATCGCGTCATTGTCCGCGTAAAGAACTTCCAGATCAAGGTTGAGCCGTCCCGCCATCTCCTGGGCTGCGGCTGCTTGCTCGGCCTGATAGTCGTTGTCGCGTGTCGTCAAGGACACTACAACCTTCAGTTTTTTCACGAGCCCCCCTCGTGTTTACAACTTATTGACAAAATCTTAATCATGCTTGGGCAAGAAAACAGGTTACGGCAGTAACCCCCTAGTTTTCCGAATTGAAATTGGAGCGATGCCAGCGGGGTATTCCGCCGCTCCTGCTGATAAGTGCTAAAATGCGCCGCGTGACAACAAGCGTGCAGAACTTGGGATCAACGACGACGATGGAGATTGGCAAACCGGCCAGCACGAACCGTCTGGTTTCGCTCGATATATTTCGCGGAGTGGTAATCGCTTTCATGATCCTGGTCAACGACCCGGGCGATGGGCCCTCATCCTATTGGCCGCTCAAACATTCCGACTGGAACGGCTGGACTCCCACCGATTTGGTGTTCCCGTTTTTCGTTTTCATCATAGGCGTGGCCATGGCATTTTCATTCCGCTCACGCCTCGACCGCGGACAGTCGCGCTCCCAACTACTGAAGCATGTAATGTGGCGCGGAATTCTGCTATTTGCTTTCGGGTTATTGCTGAATGGGCTCGGCGTTCGATATCACCTGGACCACTGGCGCGTTTACGGCGTTCTGCAACGGATCGCGATCTGCTATGTCATCACTGCGATATTAGAGCTGTGGGGTGGCTGGCACGCGCAGCTTGCCGTGGCTATTGCATGTCTGGCGGGATATTGGATTTTAATGCGCTACGTTTCCGTGCCCGGTTTCGGAGTTCCCACGCGTGATATTCCGCTGCTTGATCCGGACCGAAACCTGGTTGCATGGCTCGACCGGAAATTGCTGATGGGTCATCTTTACGAAGGCACACGAGATCCGGAAGGGATCATCAGTGATATTCCAGCATTAGCAACCAGCTTGCTGGGATTGCTCACCGGCAAGTGGCTCAGAACGCAACGGACGCCTCGAATGAAAACTTTGGGCATGATCGCCGTCGGCGCCGCGGCACTGGTCATCGGTAAGATCATGGATGTCTGGTTCCCGATTAACAAGAAGCTCTGGACCAGTTCCTACGTGGTGTTTACCGCAGGGCTTGCGCTGATATGCCTTGCATTGTGCTACTGGATCATAGACGTCCGGAAGCTTCGCGGGCCATGGACATGGCCAATTCTTGTGTTTGGCGCGAACGCGATTGCGGCTTACGTTTTTTCCGAAACTCTGGCAATAGCTCTATACAGCCTCAGCGTGCGCGGCAAAACGCTGTTGGAGCACATCTACAATTCCATTTTCGCGCCATTGGCATCTCCTGCGAATGCTTCACTGCTGTATGCGCTGGCTTACGTCGCGGTGTGCTGGGTTGTAATGGCGCTGCTCTACCGCAGGCACATCTTTCTAAAAATCTAAACCAACGGTACAGGGCCACTAGTACAGCGTCCTTTTGCCCTATAACTTGGGTAACATTCCCCGGATGCACCCGCGTAGTACGCTCCTCTCAGGCATGAAATTAACCTATGACCGCAGCGTCGTAATGCGGCATACTCCTGATTTTGCGCCGGAAAAGCACCAATGCCCCGCATTCCGATCCTCAAGATTGGGTCGTCCACCGAGGCTCCGCCGATACGGTTGAGCACCTATTCGCCTGCCCTCTCGCTTGAACGATTGCAGCTTGGAATCGATAACATCAGGCAGGACGTCTGGTTGAGTCCGTCATTTACAAAAGCAGCTGGCGCACACATCGGCAAACTGATCGCGAAATACGGGAACGTTAAATATCTTTTCGAAAATGGTTCCGACGTTTTCAGGCAAGAACCCGGAATTGAAGCCTGTACTTGCCGATCTCCTGAGATCGGGCCTCGGTCGCGCGAAGTCTGAGGCAAACCCAACCATCGACTTGCTGATGCGAGTTGCTGTGATCAAGTTCCTGCGCGCCGAAATGAATGCGCAATTTGCCGCGGCGCTCGAACGCTGCCGCACCACCCTCAGGAGCTATGAAGGCGTGCGCCAACAGAAAGCGCTGGAGTATCGCGAGAAAGTTGCCAGCTTTCAGATCGGGAAGAAAAACATCTTGCGGCAAGTGGGTCAGGAACTGTTTCGCTTGCTTCGCGAAATTGACCGCGAGATCCTCGCTGCGATGCGGCGTTCGCTGTTTGGTGACGAGATCGCGGATTATCAGCTGTTTTTAACACAATTGATTTTTCTCGAAGAGGGACGGGATTCCTATCTCGCCTCCGAGCACTACGTATTGATCGGCGGCTTTGAGAATGATCCTGATTCATTCGGAAATATCCGTGCCGCGGCAATTGAGTTTCTGCAAGCCGTTGCACCGGAAGCGGAGCACGCCAGCGCATCTCTGCTCGATGGCTGGCTCAATTCGCCCGAGAATGCGCACCAATTGGTAGGTACCGGCGATCCCGGCGAGCGGGCGTACAAGCCTCGATTGCAACTCTGGGCCGACCTGCTGCAGCGTGACAAACTCTTGGATTTTGTTTTGGCAGCTTACGAAGTGGTGGCATTGCTCCCCGATTTCACGCCACTGCTCGACCCTCAACAACTGAAGTACGCCTTGGTGGGCCGAAAAGAGCGCGAGCGAGTCGAGAAACTGATTGAGGAGCACGGGAAACTCTCAATAAAAAGCCTCGCCTCAGCAGTGGACCGGCTTGAGCAGTTGGATGGCGCGCAGCGAGCCAAAGTCGCAGCCCGCTTTCTGCGAGATTTCTTGCGCTATCACCGCGATCTGCGGAGGCTTGAGGTCCTGAACGGTGCGATCGAGAAGGTCAACTTAGTCGGCAGTGAGAAACTGCGTGATCTCTCCCGCTTGAATGGCACACTCTATAGCTTCGTCCTTGCGGAAGAAACGGGATCCGGAGCTCACGAGAAGGCCACTATGCGACACGTAGTGTTGAAAGCGGATATTCGTGATTCCTCGCGCCTGACTCGCTCGCTCTTAGAGCGCAATATGAATCCGGCGTCCTACTTCAGCTTGAATTTCTATGATCCAGTCAACAAGCTGTTATCGAAGTATGGGGCGACAAAAGTCTTTGTGGAAGGCGACGCGATCATTCTCGCGATTCTGGAGCGGGAAGGAGACCCAGCGTTATCGGTTTCGCGTGCATGTGTACTGGCCCGCGAGGTGATCGAAATCGTGGGCGGTTATAACCACCTGCTTCAGCGCGCCGGACTTCCCGCCCTCGAACTCGGCATCGGGCTTTCTTATCAGGATTCCGCGCCTATGTATTTGCTGGATGGCGAGCATCGCATCATGATTTCCGATGCTTTGAACGAGAGCGACCGCCTCTCCTCATGCGAAAAGAGAATGCGCAAAGTCATGGCCGGCATGGGAGCGCCTTTCAACATCTACGAATTTCGTGGAGCGGAAAAGGCTGAGTCCGAGCAGATGCGATACAACGTCGGCGGCATCAGGATGAGCGAAGCAGCATTCAAGCGCTTGCAGGAAGAGATCTCGCTTGAGCAATGTGCGTTGCAATTCCCGCGTCTGTGGGGCAGCGAGGAAACGGTCTTTTATAGTGGCTTGGTGCCGGTTGGCGCAGACATTTTTCGCCGCATCGTCCTAAGAGCGAGCCGAGTGCCTATGATCAAGACGACTGACTTCAGTCTTGCAAACTGGACGGAAGCATCAATCTACGAAGTTTGCTCGAACTCTGCGGTTTACGCTGCAATTGAGAAACGTTCTGCGGAAGGGAACTAGTCCCAGCGCCTGCTCCAACCCCGAAAGCCAGGCTCAGCCTACTGCTCAGCTCTCAGCGGCGAAATGAGCAGGTTTCCAACCGGCTTCTTGTCGCTTGACTTCCCTGGAGCGAAGGTGAGGTCCATAGAATTTTCCGAGCTGGCGCCTTGCGCGAGAACCCCGGCAAGTCCCCGGAATGACCGCGCAAGCTCGCTGTTCTCGTTGAATGCGATTGGATTCCCCTTATCAATCGCCGGCGCTACAGAATGAAAGCTGTTAGGCAGCTTCCAAAGTAGCTTGCAATTCGTGACACGGTGTAGATCATCGTCTGAAAGTCCGGGGATTTTTTTGAAACGGTTCACAATCAGGTGTACGCGATCGCGCCCGGTACCCTGCTCAAGAAACGAATGTACGCGAGCTGCACTCCACAACGAAACCACATCTGCCTGCGCGACCAGCAACACGGCATTCGACAAGTCTGCAACCATCCGGAACAAGTTATCGGTGCGGTTCGAACAATCCACAATCACATACTGAAAATTTGAAACTAGCAGATCAAATAATCGCGCCAGTTCGCCAACCGAAGGCGCCAATTGGAGCGGTTGCTGAGGGCCGGCAAGCAATTGCAGCCCGCCCTTGCAGGGCGTGAGAAAACTCTGCAAGAGCGATGCATCCATGCGATGCAGATTCTGTAAGGCGTCTGCGATACCGAACGCCGGCCGCACATTCAAGTGCAGTGCAGTATGGCCCAATAGCGCAAGATCGAGTAACACTGCCCGACCGTGCGAATTTTCTAGCGCAATCGCGGTGTTCACAGCCACGGTGGTTGCGCCGGCGCCGCCCTTGGCATTGCTCACCATAAGAATCCGCGCACGATTCGAGGCTGATCGCAGTTTCGAGCTTGCAATTGAATATCTCTTGAGCGCGTCCGTAAATGACTCGGAACCTGCGTCGCGCTCCAGGTATTCTCGAGCGCCTGCACGCATAGCCGCCACAATGACAGAAGGATCACTCATCGTGCCCACGGCGAAGACCGAGGCGTTGTTGGCGTTGGAATGGATCAGCTCGATGGCCTGCATTGCCAGCCTTGGGCCCTGCGGGTCCACATCAACCAGCACGATGTCGGCGTGCAAATCCTGAATGCGCCGGATTGCAGGATCAGTCGGCCCAGCAGGAAATCCTGAATGCGCAAATACGACGCGCGCCAGCTGCGTGCTCTCAATTCGTTGCTGGAGCACTAACAGGCGCTCGGGATTTTCGGAGAATATGCCGACTGCTATTGAATACATGAGCTTGAAACCCGACAATCTTCGATCTTACAGGATTCAGGTGTTACCTGAATGTTACGAGCAGCGGGTAACCGCGCCAAGTGACCTTTGTAATTTCGCGTCGTTTACCCGCAAACCGGTTATACCGAAGCAGGGAACCTCGGTGCGGTCAGCTATCTAAAATTATAATGGGTTGCGGCTGCGGATATTCAATTTACGGCCGAACTAGCTGTTCTTCATGAAGCGCGTGCTGCTGCATTACGGAGGGTTCAGTGGGCAGAAAATCGTAGCGCTCGATTTTGATCGCAACCGCCGGCTTGCTTCCTTCGGTGCGTTCGAGACGAGTCACGTGAGCCCGGCAACAGACGTTCATGTCTTCCGCAAGCGTGATCTCGGAGGGCATGACCAGAACCATTTCCACCAGAGCGCCTTCTGCCAGGGGCAGATCGGTCCAAACCAGCGCGCCGCGAGCGCTTAGATCTTGGGTGCAGCCGTTCCCGGTGCGGCTTTCGCCAGGGACTCGTAAAAGAACCGGTACTTGATAAGAGAAGCGCTGTCCACTGCGGCGCTCGATTCGGTTCTGCTCCGCGCTCGTCATCAGCAACCAATCTAGCTCAAGAAGGCCGTCTGGGGAAGTAAAAACTCTACGTTGCATCGGCTCTGCCCGCCAACGCATCATTGAATGTGATCTCGCCGCAAGACCGCAACCATCCCCCGCAAGCATACGTTCCGGCGCCAGAGCCACGCCAGGAGTTGCCGGTCGCGCTACGGGCCCTCAAACACCGCAATTTCCAGCTGTTTTTTGGGGGACAGTTGATTTCATTGATCGGTACTTGGATGCAAAGTATTGCACAGTCCTGGCTGGTTTACCGGCTCACCGGGTCGTCACTTTTGCTGGGATCGGTAGGTTTTGCCAGTCAGTTTCCCGTGCTCCTTGCCTCTCCTTTGGGGGGAATGGTCGCCGACCGTTATAACCGCCATCGGGTCGTCATCTGCACCCAGGTAGCCTCGATGACGTTGGCTGCCATACTCGCCGCGCTTACGCTGACCCACAGAATTACTATTCATGAAATTTTTGTGCTCGCCGCATTGCTCGGCATTGTGAACGCCTTCGACATTCCCGGCCGCCAATCATTCCTGGTCGAGATGGTCGGCAAGGACATTTGATCAATGCCATCGCGCTGAACTCCTCTATGTTCAACGCTGCCCGCATTATTGGGCCGGCCATCGCCGGAATCTTAGTCGCTCGAATCGGAGAAGGATGGTGCTTTTTCGCCAACTCAGCGAGCTATATCGCCGTGATCATTGGTCTTCTCATGATGCGGGTGCCTCCGCGTGCTCATGTTCCGACCGGGCCAGCACTGGCGCACCTGATGGAAGGATTTCGATTCGTGGCTCGAACTGCTCCGATTCGCGCGATTCTACTTCTTCTCGGGCTTGTGAGCCTGGTTGCAATGCCGTACACCGTGCTCATGCCAATCTTCGCCGATCGCATCCTCCACGGCGGAGCGCGAGGGCTGGGAATCCTGATGGGAGCCACTGGAGTCGGTGCGCTCCTGGGCGCGCTTATGCTGGCAGCACGAACTGGCGTGCATGGGCTGGGACGATGGGTCACATTCGCCTGCGGTGGGTTCGCTGTTACGCTGATTGCGTTCGGTCTCTCGAAAAACTTTTGGCTCTCAACCGCATTGCTGGTTCCGGTCGGCTTCTGCATGATGCTGCAGATGTCCTCTTCGAACACGCTCATTCAGTCCATGGTTCCCGATCACCTCCGCGGACGAGTCATGGCCGTCTATTCCATGATGTTCATGGGGATGGCGCCATTCGGTGCGCTCCTGGGTGGCGCGCTGGCAGACCGATTAGGCGCTTCGCTCACGGTGACAATGGGCGCGGTGGCTTGCTTGGGTGGTGCAGCGATCTTTGGATTGCGATTACCCAAAATTCGCGGGGAGGCCCGGCAGCTCATCATTGCGCAAGGCATGGTGGGAGGAGAACCGGTGCAGGAGATGAGCGCGCGCGTTGTAGAAGACTAGGAGAGACATGTGGGACAGGCGGCTCGCCTGTCTTCCCGAGCCAAATAAGCACGTCCTAGACTGCCGGACTTCGTCCC
>QHZV01000251.1:7060-9937 GCA_003224785.1 Acidobacteriota bacterium | reverse complement strand
TCCATCAATCGCGTGGAGATGAAGACGCAGTGCGAGCCGCCTAATTCGAGATTGCGGTGACAAACGGCACTGTCGCTGAGGGCGATGTCATATCGGTCTGCAATCACCGTCAGATCGCCCTGATTCACGGTAAGAGGAACGAAATAGTAGGCTTTGCGATCGAGGGCGCCGGCAATCGAACCCGGAACTGCAGAAACCATTCGGTCAACGTCGGAGGCGGTCAGGTTCATCTCGCCAGAAATGGCATAACAGATTCCATTGGACGCCTGTGAGACCGGCGTCTCCCGCACAACTTCGGCTGGCGGACGCGTGATGGCTTGGGCAGCCTGCGACATTCTGGCTATTCTAGCGCAATGCAGCTTCTTTCCAGCGTACAAGAGGCAAATGCGCGGACACCGCCGGTAGTGTAATTTAGAAAATGATGGCCTCTGTAGCTGCTTCGCGCCCAATGCCGCGCTGGTATCTTATTCCCGTGCGAGTGTTGTTGGTGACTTTCGTTGTCATGCTGCTGTCGTTTGCTGTTAGCCTGCTGCTCGGAATTGGCGGCGTGGTGCTTGCCTCATGGATTAAACACGCTCACGCGAATATGGCGCTTGCATATCGGTTTGTGGCGCTTCCAGTGGCGGGAATTGTGGCGGCCGTTGTCCTGGTTTCAGCCAGCTTTATGGAGGCACGACACTATCGCCAGGCGAGGACATTGAACAGCATCGAGCGGGCGGGCTGATTCTGGATTTTCTGAACTGAAACAAAAATGAAACCGCGCATTGCCATTCCCCTGCCGCACGGAACTGATTCCGAATACGCCCAACGTGCAATTCCTCAATACGAGCGGGCGATCGAACTCTCTGGAGGCGAACCGGTACGTATTCCTCTCGACCAGGCGCCAGCGGAAGTTATGAAGCTGATTGAGCGCTGCGATGCCGTATTGCTGCCGGGAAGCAAAGCCGACGTTGATCCCGCAAAATTCGGAGCAGAGAAGCATCCCAAGACCGTCTCCGCCGATCCCAAGCGCGATACCGTTGACGAACTGCTCTTGCAGGACGCCTACAACATGCACAAGCCCATACTCGGGATCTGCTATGGCTTGCAGATTCTCAATGTTTATCGTTCGGGCACGCTTCTGCAACATGTTGAGTCTTCGGTGAACCACGCAGCGGGACGTAAAGTGGCGGTTGCGCACCAAATAGAGATTGAGCCGGCGTCGAAGCTGGCTGAGATTGTGGGCCTAGAGAAGATTCCTGTTAATTCAAGCCATCATCAGTCCGCACAGATAATTGGTGATGGGCTCAAAATTGTTGCCCAATGTCCGGAAGATGGGATCATTGAAGGCCTGGAGGGCACTGAGCCTGATCACTTCGTGCTCGCGGTGCAGTGGCATCCCGAGCGGTCGTTTGACGAAGATGAGACCTCACGGGCCATCTTTGGCGCTTTGGTTGAGGCCGTCAGAGAGAAACACCGCGAATTATCAAGAGAATTCGAAACCACCCAGGCTTATCGCGATGCCGGGTTTTCCGCTAACCGTGTGTGCAAAACTTCTGAAAAACATTAAAGTCCTGTAAATTCAGTACTTAGGCTAAATCGTTATAGCAGTTGCCGGTAAGTCTATGAATTGATAGCAACTTGGTTGTCACTACAACTTTCGTGCTATCCGACCGAGTAGTCGGTCTTGGCAAATTCGGCATCGCTCCCAATACATTCCACAATCTTTCCACAGGCCAGATCCGGTTGGATTTTCTCGACCTGTACCGCACAACGAGACCTCTATTCTTCCGGTCCTCCGCCCCCTCCGGCGAGGGACTCAAACCGGGTTGAGCTCTTCAAAAAGGCCATTTTAACCGTGCCCGTAGGCCCGTTGCGCTGCTTGCGGATGATTAGCTCGGCAATGCCATCAAGATCAGGGTCGTCGGGCTTATAAACTTCCTCGCGAAAAATGAAGGCCACCAGGTCGGCATCCTGCTCGATTGAACCAGATTCCCGGAGATCGGCGAGCTGCGGACGGTGGTCGCCTGAACCTCGGCTTTCTGGAGCGCGACTGAGCTGCGAGAGTGCGACGACTGGTACCT
The DNA here is from genome assembly GCA_003224785.1 of Acidobacteriota bacterium. Classification (GTDB taxonomy): domain Bacteria; phylum Acidobacteriota; class Terriglobia; order Terriglobales; family Acidobacteriaceae; genus Gp1-AA145. The sequence continues at coordinate 7,874 of QHZV01000251.1, read as the reverse complement.
GCAGCTCCTTGGCAAGCGCCTTCAATCCTCGCGAAATAGCTGAGACCTCCTGGGTGCGGTTCTCGTACCGTCGGCTTCCGCCCGACATAAGCTGCAGGTAATCAACCAGAACCAGATCAAGGGCACCCTTCGATTGCTGCAGTCGTCTCGCCTTTGCCCTCATCTCGCTGACTGTCATCCCCGGAGTGTCGTCAACGAAAATTGGGGCCTGACTCAGCTTCTCCAGTGCATGTGCAATCTTGCGAAGGTCGTCTTGCCAAAGCGAACCGGTCCGGAACTTATGCGCGTCAACCCGGGCCACGGAACACAACATTCTCTGCAGCAGGGCTTCTTTCGACATTTCCAGCGAGAACACGGCCACAGTTTTCGCGTCCTCGATTGAGACGTTCTCGGCAATGTTCATGGCGAACGACGTCTTGCCCATCGACGGGCGGCCCGCGATGATGATTAGGTCCGACTTTTGCAATCCGCTGGTTTTTTCATCGAGATCGGGATAGTGCGTTTCAAGCCCCGTGATTCGCCGGCCGCGCTGCAGCAGAGCGTCGACGGAGCCGAACGACTCGCGGACAATCTCCGAAACGCCCATGAAGCCGCGCCCAATGCGTTTTTCCGATAGTTGAAAAATTTGGGCCGCGGTGTCGTTCAGGATCTCTTCGGCTGAATCGCTTTGTTCGGATGCGCGAGCGATGGCGGCAGTGGCGGTGTGAATCAGACCGCGCAGCAAAGACTTGTCGCGGACAATGCGGATGTAGTGCTCGATGCTCGGGCGGTCGGGAACGCCGTCAAGCAGCCCAGTCACGTACGCCGCTCCGCC
>QHZV01000251.1:6438-7043 GCA_003224785.1 Acidobacteriota bacterium | reverse complement strand
AGATCCACCATGCGCGAGTAAATGCGTCGGTGCGAATCGAGCAGAAAGTCTTCAGGCTTAAGGTGCTCGGCAGCCTGGTTATAAGAAAGATTGTCGAGCAGGATCGCGCCGAGGATGGAGCGCTCAGCTTCTATATTCGCTGGAAGAGCGTGCGCGGCGATGTAATCAGTCGTGGCCACTGAAATTGTGCTGATTACTTTCTCGGAGAGGAATTTTCGACCAACGTGAAGGTGATAGTACGCGCACTTTGGTTGTGGATGATCGGTAGATCTTTCGGAAAACGAATCTCAAATTCATTTTTTCAGGATGAAAAATTGCAGGCATGATCAGAAAAAACTCTTGACGGTGAGTATAGGCGAATAACAGGCGAAGCATCAACAACACGAGATCGATTGTGAGTCTTCCGCGATATCAACGCTTAGCCAAAGCTGGAAGCCTGACGCCTGCGAGCTGACGCCTAAAAGAGAAATGCGGTCTGGGCCAGCCACCCAGACCGCATTTGCTATGCGTGAATCTCACCGCTGCCTTGCCGCGCTCTCGCGCCAGCCCCATTCCAGCGATGCTTGGCAAACGCCAGTCTGGTCCCGACACTCAGCCGCGGCGGC
>QHZV01000251.1:0-6413 GCA_003224785.1 Acidobacteriota bacterium | reverse complement strand
CCGCAACGCCCGGTTGCCCACAACGCTATCACGTTCAGGGAACCTCAGCAGTCCGTCCCTTGCATTGCTCAAGCCGACCGCCTGACTTGCCGTTCGCGGGCCTTGCGGTCCGTTCACCAAGCTTTCAGATCCGCATCAGACAAGCTCTCGGGATAACTGCCGCAGAACCAGCCTTGCGCGATCACTGGCAGCGTGACGTTCACGCCTGCAGTGAATGAACTTTCGCTTATCTCGAGAGTTTGCACAATCAGAAATCGCGCGGTAGCTGTGCGAATCCTGTGGACGGCTAAACTTGTTTGTGGAAGTTGGCGGAAAAAGCGGGCGAAATTTCAGAGACACATTTCGACTCGAATTAGAGAGCGTTTGGATGTTCCTGATTCGTGGGTAGATATCGCGCTCGACAGAAGGATTTGCGACGCATAGAATTTACTGCGTAGCACGATCAATGCTGCATGCAGGCTCTATCCCCGCAATTCGGGAGGGGCACTGGAGGAAATCGTGAGTCTCACTCCGATTGGCGTTCCACGCCACAAAATCACCGTCGCGTCTCTCCAAGAAAAGAAGCTTCAACACGAACCAATCACGTGCCTGACCGCGTACGACTATTCGACGGCGCGCCTGCTCGATGAGGCTGGCATGGACATGATCCTCGTCGGCGACTCGCTGGCGCAGACGATGCTCGGCCACGAAAACACGCTGTCTCTCACTGTGGACGAAATGCTTCACCACGTGAAAGCTGTGCGGCGCGGAACCAGAGATGCGCTGCTCATCGCCGACATGCCTTACGGCTCATTTCATGTAAGCGCGGAAGACGCCGTCCGCAATGCGACGCGATTTGTAAAACAAGGCGGCGCGGAAATGGTGAAGGTCGAAGGCGGCGAAAAACGCGCCGATCTGATCCGTCACATTATTGACGCCGAAATTCCAGTTGCCGGGCACATTGGATTGACACCGCAATCGGTCAATCGCATGAGCGGATACAAGGTCCAAGGCAAGACGCTCACCGATATTGAGCAGCTCATGCGCGATGCCACAGCTCTCGACCGCGCCGGCGCAGCCTGTATTTTCCTGGAAGGAATTCCGCGCGAAGTCGCCGAAATGATTACGGCCGAAGTTGCAGCTCCCACCATTGGGATCGGCGCCGGCCCGGGGTGCGATGGCCAGGTGCTCGTGTTCCACGACATCCTGAACCTGACTTTCGGTCCGCCGGCAAAATTCGTTCGCCGCTACGGCGATGCCGCTGCCGAGATCACCCACGCGGTCCAGGCATATCGAGTAGATGTGCTATCGCGGCAGTATCCAGCGGACAACGAGTCGTATCACTTGTCCCCGGAAACAAAGCAGGCATTGGAAATACTGTCGGAGCGGAAGCGCACGATGCGGTCACGAAAGCAGATTACGGCTGTTGAGTAGTCAGTTATGACGAAGCGCCCCCGCTTGTCCACACGAACCCGAAAATTCAATTGCGATACTTGCTTGCTCATGCCTAAACATCATCGGAACTCGAAGCTTATCTCTTCAGCCCGAGCGCTTGCACCGTAACCTCATCAGCCGTGTTCGGGCCTTCTTTCGATCCATTGACCACGCCGAAGCCCATGCCATTGTCGCGGGCGCCGAAATCCCACATGTTCCAGCCAATGCCGTAGCCTTCTAACGTCGTGCGAACATCGTGTATCCAACGCGCGCGGTCCTGGGGATCGGAAGCTCTGCGATAGACGCCGAACTCGTTGCAGGTGAGCGGCACGTTCCAATGTTTACCCCACTCGGCAGCCTGGCCGATTTCAACGCCTATGCGGTTTCCGTCCCAGTGATCGAGGCCGTAGCGGAGCACTTGCAAGCGGTTGAACGCGTCCGGCTCCTGCGCCGCAACTTTTCGCGCCGCCTCAAGACTCGCAGGATAGGCCAGCTTGCTTTCAAAATGCCAGTAATTCGTGCCCCAGGTCGCGCCCTGGTGAGTAAAAGTGTGTGGATCGTAAAAATGGAAGTTGTAAATCACATTCGCGTCCGGCAACGGCGTCAGTACCAGCAGGTCCTCGACATCCGACCAATTGGCGCCCGCCGCGATGATGGTGTGCTGAGGCGCACCCTCGCGGATTGCTGCCGCCAATTTCCCCTGAACGCCGGCCCATCGGTAGCGGTCGCGAAATTCCGGCTCATTCAGGATCTCGAAATAGACCATCTCGGGATCGTAGCTTGAGTAATGCTGGGCAATTGCCCGCCAGAAATCCGAGAACTGCTCGACGAAATCATCATGCTGCACCAGCTTGGCCTTGAACTCGCTCTCGGGATGCATGTCAATGATGACGGCGAGCCCGTGATCCAAAATCATTTTGACCGCGCCATCGAGATAGCCGAGATATTCTGGCGGCAGGTGGTCAGCCATATTGTGGCGCATCATCGGCTCGGGATTCACGCTCAGGCGAACATGATCGAAGCCGGCGGATTTGATTAGCGCGATATCATCCGGCGTGACCCAGCCCACGAGATGTTCCTTCGTGTAGCCCTTCGGGTCATAAACCTGCGCGAACCACTCGCTCAGGTTAATGCCGTGGCGCAAATGAGCTGCACGGCGTGCTGCAAGAGATGAGGAGCTCTGGGCCAGCGTGGGAATTGCAAAGAAAAGTAAACATGCAGATACAAGTCTGCGCATTCTGTTTCTCTCCATGGGAATTGCCGGGAGGGCACGGCTTGCAGCCGAAGCTGGTCTCTTCGATCTAAACGGCCCGACTCGAAGTCGTGGCCTCCCGAGCTTCTGATCGATGTTTCCGAAAAGTCTTAGGTGTGTCAGCTCTGAATCGGCAGCTTCCGTATCCGGTTCTTGGTCGCTGCGTAAATTGCGTTGCACAGCGCTGGCGCGAGCGGCGGAACCGGAGGCTCTCCCGCGCCCGAAGGCGCCTCGGTACTGGACACAAAATGGGCCTCGACTTTTGGCGATTCATTCATCCGAAGCGGCTCATAGTCATTGAAATTGCTTTGAACGACGCGGCCTTTTTCGATCGTGATCTGCGCGCGGAGAGCATTCGTGAGCCCATAAACGACTGCGCTGTGAATCTGCTGATCAAGGATATTTGGATTCACCACCTGACCACAATCAATAGCGTCAACCACACGATGGACGCGCGGCTTGCCGCCCTCCATAGAAATCTCGATGACGGCGGCCGCGTATGAACTGAAACATCCAAAGCAAGCGACTCCACGATGACGTCCCGGCGGAAGCGGTTTCTGCCATTCGGCCTTCTCGGCGGCTAGCTGCAGTACGGAACGCAGTCGCGACGTGTGCCAGGTCGCATCGAAATACTTAATATCAGTATCTTTTGCAAGCAAGTGCAAACGATATGCGAGTGGATCTTTTCCCGCTGCTGCCGCGAGCTCATCAACGAAGCTCTCGCTGGCAAACGCCATCTGCAGCGCATAAACCGACCGCATCCAGCCGAGCGGGACTGGCGTTTCTGTCATTACAAATTCCAGCGCTACATTGGGAATTGGATAGATGAACGAGCACTCGTCCGGGAAGTCGGCATCCACGCCCTGAACTGGCTGCGATCCTTTTTGCCCATTGATGGAGGGTCCGATGATTCGATGAGTGAATGCAACCGGCCACCCATTCGCGTCTAAGGTTGCGCTGAGTTTGTGCAAGCTCACCGGACGGTACGTGGAGCAACGCATGTCGTCTTCGCGGGTCCATGTGATCTTCACCGGCGCGTTGATGGCTTTCGAAAGAAGCGCAGCTTCAACCGCATAGTCGTGTTCGAGACGGCGGCCGAAACCTCCACCAAGCAAGGTGATGTTCACTTTCACCTGCTCGGGCTTCAGGCCGATCAGCGGAGCAATAGTGTCGCGGCAATCTTGCGGGACCTGCGTCGGCGCCCAGACTTCGCATTCCGTTCCGCGGAAATGCGCGGTGCAGTTACCGGGCTCTAGCGGCGCGTGCGCCATGAACGGCAGCTCGTAAACTGCTTCGACCCTCTTTCCTTCTGCTTTCGCGACATCGCCGGCAGAAAAGAACTTCACCGCCTTCGATTCGTCCGTATCGTGGAGTGATTTGGAAATCCCGGCGGAGTCAAGGTTCTTATTCGGACCTTCATCCCACGTGACCTTCAGCGCGCGACGGGCTTTGATCGCATTCCAGGTGCTGTCAGCGACAACAGCTACCGCTGAGTCGCTGATTTTATCCACGAAGCTGACCCCGGGCATTTGCTTTACCGCAGACGCGTCGAAGTCCGCCACTTTGCCGCCCATGACCTCGCAGCGTGCGAGCGCCGCGTACTTCATGTTCGGCACGCGGAAATCAATTCCATACACGGCCGAGCCGTTCACTTTCGAGGGAGTATCGAGCCGCGGCGTGGACTTGCCTACGATTTTGTAACCGCCGGTTTTGAAAGGCGGATTCTCTGGCACTGGAACTTTAGCCGCTGCGGTCGCCAAAGCACCGTAGCCGAGCTTCCGTCCCGAAGCGGCGTGGAGTACGAAACTGTCTACTGCCTTGCACGCCTGGGGCGAAACATTCCATTGCTGTGCGGCCGCAGTGATCAACATTTCGCGAGCTTGGGCGCCCGCCTTCCGCATCGGCTCCCATGTAGTGCGAACGCTGGCGCTACCGCCGGTCGTCTGATCTCCGAAAACCGTGCTGGCTCCAGCCTGCTCAATGGCAATCTGCTTCCAGTCGGCTTCGAGTTCCTCGGCAAGAATCATGGGCAATGATGTCCGCACACCTTGCCCCATTTCTGACCGCGCGACGACGATTGTGATTTTGCCGTCAGGAGTGATCGTCAGGTACGCGTTGGGAGAAAACGCTGTGTCAGCCTCAGCCTGACCGCGCGAAGGAAGATGCATGCCAATGACCAACCCAGTGCCCGCTGCAGTTGATGTCTTTAGAAACGCCCGACGGGATACTGTCATTTCGCACCTCCCGCAGCCCGGTGAATTGCTTTGCGGATGCGATCGTAAGTTCCGCACCGGCAGATGTTCGCCGACATAAACTCAGTAATCTGCGCGTCAGTGGGATGTGGCGTCTTTGCCAGCAATGCGGCCGCCGCCATGATCTGACCGCTCTGGCAGTATCCGCATTGGGGGACGTCCTCGGCGATCCACGCCTTCTGCAACGCGTGAAGGCCGTTCGCGCCGAGGCCCTCGATAGTCGTGACGTTCTTGCCCGCGGCTTGCGAGACGGCCATCGTGCAGGAGTGTGTCAGGGCGCCGTTGACATGGACGCTGCATGCACCGCAGTACCCAGCGCCACAACCGAATTTTGTGCCTGTCAGTTCGAGCGTGTCGCGTAGGACCCAAAGCAGCGGAGTGTCCGCTTCGACGGATACGTTTTTCTCGTTACCATTAACGTGCAAAGTGAAATTCGGCATGGGGAGGCCGAAAACATCCTAAGACGAAACGCAAGAAAAGGAAAATCGTGCAATTCAACGCAATGCCCGTTGGGGATGTGTTGCAGCATAGAATGAGTCGGCCGCGAGCGCACTATGTTCGATCTCCTAGAAGGCGTCTTGGAAATCTTTGGTGAGTTCGTACTCGATCTGTCATGCCGGGGAGTGATCGAGCTCGTGAATCAGATCAGAGATGTTTTCCGCTAAGTCTTCCTACTTCAACTCTTGCAGCTTCTGCGCTGCCAATTGCGCCGCCGGTCCGCTCGGGAATTCCTTTTGGAGTTGTTCGTACTGCTTCTTCGCATCAGCAGTTTTGCCTGAAACCTGATAAGTCTCTGCCAACGCCATTTCGGCGGACGGCTTGCTGACGGTACGGGTGGGCTTATTAATTAGCTCCTTGTAGAGATTCACCGCATCCTGCGTCCGGTTGGAATTTCGATAGACCGAAGCCAGAGCCATTTTCGCCAGCGATGAAAGATCTTCGTTATGGTAGCCAGCAACAGTCTTCAGTTCGCGCTCTGCAGTCCCGTTGTCCCCAACGCTCGCGGCTGTGGTTCCCAGAAAGTAGTGCGAGAAATCCGAGGCGCGGGTGTGCGGATACTTATCCATAACTGCCTGGAATTCTTTGCGCGCTTCGGTCGAGCGTTCGTTCAATGAGCCAAAGCTCGGCGAATCCGGCTGCGGAGGCATTCCGGCAGGGCGTACCGGCGTATCCAGCACCTGAACGGCTTTGCCAAAATCCACGCTGGCTTTTTCATTCTGCTTTTCGAGGTAATACCAGCTTCCCAGGGCCGCAACAATGACAATCACGAGCACGACAGCGGCGGCAATTATTTTGCCCTGGTGTTCGACAGTCCAATGAACGGTTTGCTCGGCGACCTGAATCGTGGTCCGGCTGAATCTATCTTGCTTGAGTTGGCGACGGGTTTCTGCGCGCACGACTTCCCTTCTACATGGAGAGGATTCGGAAGATTTAGTCTATCAGCGGGAAAAGAAGAGCGTCAAAAGAAGCACTCAGTAATCAGCACTCAGCAATCA
>QHZV01000455.1:1437-4578 GCA_003224785.1 Acidobacteriota bacterium | reverse complement strand
GTAGAAGCGATCGCAGCACCCGCAGTTGGAACCGCAACCATGGAAATCACAGTCAGCAAAGTCGAACTACTCCGCGAATTGTCGGCGACACAGGGAGTAGTCGAGCGCAAGACAACGATTCCCATCCTGTCGAATTATTTATTTGAAGCCAGCGGCGATCGGCTGTCACTGACCGCGACCGATCTGGACCTGAGCCTGCGGACATCCTGCAATGCCAAAGTGAAAAAAGAAGGCTCGTGCACGATTCCTGCGCGCAAACTGCACGATTATGTAAAGCTGCTACCAGACGCAGACATTACGATCAAAATGCTCGAGAACCATTGGGTGAGCATTCGCTGCGGACGGTCCAACACAAAAATGGTCGGCATGGCGCGGTCAAACTTTCCCAGCCTTCCGGTATTTCCGACCGCTGGTGTAGTAAAGATTCCAGCCCAGGTTTTGCGTGGAATGATTGCGCGGACTTCATTTGCGATTGCCAATGAAGAATCGCGGAATCTATCACCATGGTCGCCACGGACGGGCACCGTCTGGCGCACGTGGAACGCAATGGCGAAAAGTTTGAAGGCGTCTCCGGCGAACTGAAGACGCTGGTTCCGAAAAAGGCGATGGACGAGTTGCGATCGCTGGTAGATGCAGACCAGGATGTCGAAACCATTGAGTTTGCGAAAGACGATTCCACGCTTTTCTTCCGCATCGGGCCGCGGCTGCTGACCTCGCGCCAACTGACCGGACAATTTCCGAATTACGAAGCCGTCCTCCCCAAAGACAACAATAAGAGCGTCCCGCTGCATGGAGCAGATCTCGCTGCTGCGATTGCGCGCGTGTCCCAGTTTGCCGATGAGCGTTCGCGCGCGGTGCGGTTGAAATTGGAAAAAGGCGAATTGAAGCTTTCGGCTTCGTCCACAGAGACGGGCGAATCGGAAGACTCAATCGAGACCGACTACAACGGCGAGACGCTCACCATCGGCTTCAACGCCCAGTACATCACCGAATTCCTCAAAGCCACAGGCTCCGGCGACGTTCGCCTCGAACTGAAAGATTCCCAGTCCGCCGGGCAGCTGCGCCCTGCCGAGGGTGAGGATTATAAGTACCGGTATATCGTAATGCCGATGAGGATTTGAGGATGATGTGCTAATCCGACTATCCGCCCTTGTTTTCCTTTGAACTGTTCAGCGACAAGCTTACCTCGATTCGACCTGCTGGTCTTTTTACGTCCATCGAAAAAACGCCATGTCGGTGCGTCAAATTTATTTGACCATCAAACGCAATACGAAGCTGCTCGAAAGGTTTTTCAAGCGGTTTTGGACGGCGTCCATTCAACGTCTCTGCCGTGATCTTGAAGCCGCGGTTATTCGACGCCCGAGGGTTTTATGACTCAGTTTGTCTATATAGACATCCGCCCAGTCAGAATCAGTAGTCGTCCAAAACAGGTCCGTAGCTGAGGGTCGGGCCGCGTTATAATCCTCCCCACTAATGTCCTTCGCGGCGGACACGCAACTCGGGCCTTACAAAATCAGTGCGCTCATCGGCTCCGGCGGCATGGGAGAGGTGTATCGCGCGCGCGACACTCGTCTTTTGCGCGATGTGGCGCTGAAGGTCCTTCCAGCTTCGTTCACCAATGATCCCGACCGTTTGCGGCGGTTCGAGCAGGAGGCGCGAGCGGTTGCGGCGCTGAACCATCCCAACATTGTTTCGATCTATGACGTGGGAGCTGCCGACGGCGTGCATTACATCATCTCGGAGCTGCTTGAGGGAGAAACCCTACGGGAGCGAATTACGCCGACAGGAATGCCGGCGCGGAAGGCCATCGAGCTTGCAGTGCAACTGGCGAATGGGCTGGCAGCGGCGCACGAGCAAGGCATTGTGCATCGTGACCTGAAGCCGGAAAACATCTTCGTCAATCGCGCCGGAAGGCTGAAGATCCTGGATTTCGGCCTGGCGAAACTTCGCAAGCAGCCCGCCATGAACGAAACCGTGGACGCCACCGCGGCTGAAACCAGTGTCGGCCAGGTGCTGGGAACGGTTGGCTATATGTCACCGGAGCAGGTGAAGGGCGATGCCGCCGATCACCGGTCCGACATCTTCAGTTTCGGCAGCATTCTTTACGAGATGCTGAACGGCGAGCGCGCATTCAAGCGCAACACCAGCGCCGAGACGATGACGGCCATCCTGAACGAAGATCCGCCAGAATTTGCAATTAAAACTGGTGCCATCGCTCCCGCTCTCGAACGCATTGTGCGCCACTGCATGGAGAAGCAGCCCGGTCAGCGCTTTCAATCTGCGCATGACATAGCATTTGACCTGCTATCGAGCATTTCAGGAACGACGGCTGCGCCTGCAACTCCGGCTCGAAACAAGTGGTTCCGTCCAGCAGTTGCAGCGCTGGCCTTACTAGCAGCAGGGCTTGGGCTTGGGGCATGGCTCAAGCCAAGCAATCCAGAGATTCACCCCAAACTGCATCGCATTACGTTCCGGCGCGGGACGATCTGGAATGCACGCTTCACGCCCGATGGAAATCTGCTGTACGGTGCGGCTTGGGAAGGACAGCCGATCGAACTCTACGCCGCACAGAACGGGAGCACGGAATCAAGGTCGGTGGGTGCGCCCGGCACCGGCATTCTGGGCGTTTCTGCTTCCGGCGAGCTGGCGGTTTCAACCAATTTCGAACTCGAAGGATTTGAGTCCTCGGGAATGCTGGCGCGTGCTCCGCTTGCTGGTGGTGCTCCGCGCGAAATTGCTGACGGCGCGGCATATGCCGATTGGTCCCCTGCCGGCGCGAGCATGGCGGTTGTACGACGTGTGGGCGGGAAAGAACGGCTCGAATATCAGATGGGAACGGTGCTCTACGAAACTGCTGGATGGGTAAGCCATCCTCGACTTTCTTCAGACGGAAAGACGATTGCATTCATTGACCATCCTTTCGAGCGCGATGACGCCGGTTCAATCGCCACCGTGGATCAGTCCGGAAACAAGAAAACGCTCTCGGAGCAGTTCGTGAGCGCACAAGGGCTAGCCTGGTCGAGCAGCGGCAACGAGATATGGTTTACCGGCACTACCTCAGGATCGAGCCGGGAGTTGCGAGCGGTGTCGCTCGCTGGAAAAGAACGCCTGGTGTATTTAGGTACCGGAACGCTCACCCTG
>QHZV01000455.1:0-1288 GCA_003224785.1 Acidobacteriota bacterium | reverse complement strand
CGCAGCTCAGATGGCTCTCCGGCCGTTAGATTGGGTGAAGGACGAGCTCCCTCACTCTCGCCGGATGGAAAATGGGTGCTGGCGCGTGCGCCGGGCGCTAAGCACGAATTACTTCAGCTCCCCACCGGTGCTGGAGAATCGCGAACCATTTCCACCGGGGATGTGCTGGCCCAATACGCTTATTTTCTGCCGGATTCGCGGCACATTCTGGAAGTCGGCAGTGAGTCCAAGCACGGGCTGCGGCTATGGATACAAGACAGCGATGGAGGTAAGCCACAGCCCATCAGCCCTGAAGGCGCGATGGTCCGCCGCCGCCAATGTATTTCGCCGGATGGAAAGCAAATTGCAGCCCGCGATCCCGAGGGAAAGATCAGCGTGTATCCCGTCGCGGGCGGCAAACCAATCGCAGTTCCTCACACCGAAGTTGGAGAGGAGCCAGTGCAGTGGACCGCGGACGGCAAAAGCGTCCTGGTTGGAAAACGAGAAGTACCCGCGCGGGTGTACGTCCTCAATATCGCATCTGGCGATCGAAAGCTGATGCAAACATTCATGCCGGCAGACCCGACGGGTCTGTTCGGCAACAGCTCACCGACTTTTTCTAGCGAACTCAAGAGCTACGTCTATTCTTACCAGCGCATCACGTCAGACCTGTACATCGTGGATGGGCTGAAGTAGCTCGCCGAACAAAAGCCTTAACCGCAAACCTCGCAAAGAATTCGCAAACGCCACCAAGAACTGATCACGCGAGGGTTTTCTTTTCAACCCTGCGGCAATTCGGCGAACTTTGCGGTTAAAGGCTTTTGCCTGTGGCTACCATTTTCCCACGGTCATCCCTCTGCACATACGACCACGGAATCTCCGGGTCATGGGTGAACATTGTCAGCCATTTTTCTTGGATCGCGCGGGCGTAGTAGCGCTTACGGCTTTCGATGGTTTCGAGTGGATAGAGGTCGTAGGACATCACCCAATTCAATTCCAGGTGCGCGGTCGTGGGAATGAGGTCGGAAATATAACAGGCGGTTCTGCCTGCACTCTGAACTATTAGCGCCTGCATGTCGCGGGTGTGGCCGGGAAAAACGTCGACCGAAATCCCCGGCACGATTTCTTGATTTCCGCGAAGCAACTGCATTTGTCCGCTTTCGACCAGGGGATCGTAATTCTCATGCACGTAGCTGACTGAATCTCGCTGGCCCTCGTGCGCATGTTTCCACTCCCCTTCCTGCACATAGTATTTCGCTTTGGGAAATGTGGGGACGATCTTGCCATTACGGCGGATCGTGTTCCAGCC
>QHZV01000457.1 GCA_003224785.1 Acidobacteriota bacterium | reverse complement strand
TGGCCGCGGCTGGTTTCAGTGTTTGCGAAGAGACAAGCGTGCTCATGACTACGACCATAGCAAATTGCGAAAGGAAATTTCGCGCTGCCATACGGTTTGGAATCACCTGACCAAAATTGCAGATGGTTGATTAGCTAATAGCACAGTCGAGGTATTGGCGGGCCCCAATTTTCCTGTTGCGCCCACTTCGAACGCGGAAAGATTCGATGCTCCGCTATTGGCGACGAACATCCAATTTCCGTCCCGCGTAATTCCCCCACCAACCGGCCCTGCACCTGTCGAAATAGCCGCGGGAGACAACGCCGAAAGCGCTCCCGTGGCCGGCGCAAAAGCATATTGCGAGACCTGGAATGAGCTCTGCTCAATTACATAGACCCAGTCGAATGTCGGATCCACAAGAATTGGCCCGGGCCCGGTCGGCGCAGGAAATGGCGAGCCTGAAATCGGCGACAAAACTCCCGTCGCTCCTCCGCAATTCAGCGTGGCCACAACGCAAGCGGAAAAAACGCTGACCTGGTTGGACCCGGCATTAGAGACAAACAGGAAGTTGTCGCGATTGGTGTTCGCGACCTCCCTCGAAAAAGCCAGCGCTGAAGGATTCGCTGCCACGGAATAGTTGGTAACGAATGTCAGAGTTCCGGTCGTGTCGTAGGAGTACTCTGACACCGTACTCGAAAATTGATTGGCCACGTAAAGGAATCCGCCCACATTCGGCGTGGTTGTGGCCACAGCGGCTACCGGTCCAGTGCCGGTTGGGTCTCCAAGTTGCGTCGTGAGAACAGGTGTACCCACCGGAGCAAGCGTGGTTCCAGAGATAGTGAAAACCGAAATCGTTCCCTCCACCGTACCCGAGGAACCGATTGGCCCTGAATTTCCCTCATGGGTGACAAACAGAAATTTTCCACTCGGATCAATCGCCAATCCCACTTTCATTCCCTGTGGCGCGCTGAATGCGTTGGCAGTAATTTGAATGGGACTTGCCGCGGTTCCGATCCTGCCATCGGCTTGGTTGATGGGAAAAGCGCGGATACGATCGCAGTAGGACGGAGCTTGTGCAGTTCCGCAATTGTCGTCAACATTAGCGACCACAAGGGTGGCCCCATCCGGAGTCAAGGCCAATTGTGACGGATTGAGTCCGCTATCCACACTCGATCGCACTGACGAAACCGCTCCATCGCTCAAATCAACGGTGAATGAACTGACGAGCTGGTCACCCTTGGTCGCCACCCATAAAAATCCAGTGCCAGAGTTTGTGCTTCCATTGCCATTTGAGCAACTGTTGAAACCGATGATCGATAGAAGCACCGACACCGCCAGTACCCAAGACCGAATGCGCATTCGTCTCCCCAGACAGGCATTAACGTTAGCGGTGCCGTCGAAAGCTGAATCATTCAACGGCAACAGCCAACAACCAATAGCCAACAGCTGATTTATGAAAGGCTTACCCCAATTGTGTATCAGGAATGAGCAGAAAAGAGCAAACCCGGTTCGCTCGCCCAGTTCACTTTCCACCGACCAGCGGAGCGGCCTTCAGATCGCCCGATGCCCCGACCGTCCGATCACCCGATTGCGCCAGCGGAATCCGGATTTCCAGCAGCAGCCCACCCTCCGCTAGGTTGGATGCTCGCACCGAGCCTCCGTGCAACCTGACTGCTTGCTCTGTGATCGCGAGGCCTAGCCCGACGCCTCCCGTGGATCGTCGAACTTGAATTACAGCTTCAGGCGTCGATCCCGCATGGGCTCCTACTGACGACCTCTCTGCCCTTACCTTCACGGTCGTGCCCTCGCCGGAGTATCGAGTCGCGTTCCGCACCACATTTTCTATCGCGCTGTGAAGCAATGCCGGGTCGCCCACCACCGGAAGCTCATCCATGACTTCGCATTCAACCCGGCATTGCCGCGCCTGGGCCTCAAAATCTGCGTCCCGAGCCACTTCCTCAACGAACTCTTCTAACCGGACTTCAACCTTGCGAATGCTGCCTGAGCCGCTATCGAGGCGAGCTATCGTAGTGAGATTTCCGATCAGGTCGTTCATGCGGTCCGATTCCAGGCTGATCCGGTCGAGAACGCCTTGCGCATCGGCTCCCGCGCGCTGCCGTGCAAGCTCGAGCGCAACGCTCAGCCGCGCCAGGGGAGAGCGCAATTCGTGCGAAATATCTTTCAGCAGTCGGCTCTGCGCGCCAACCAATTTTTCGATTTGCTCCGCCATCTGGTCGAAGTCGCGCACCAACTGCGAAACTTCATCCTGGCCTGTCGCTAGTCGTCCGCCAACTCGTGCTGAAAGATCGCCCGACGCGAGCTTGCGGGTGGCATTTCTCAAGCGCGTGATCGGCGATGTCAAGAACCGCGCCAGCAGATAACAAACCAATCCTGACGAAAGAATCGCGATCAGCAGGCCTAACCCGGGTATGCCGTGGGGGCCGAACAACGCATTCTCACCCGGCGGCAGTTCCGTCACTAAGGTGTAATGGTGCCCATTCGAGTCCATGGATGCGCTGAGCATTTGAAAGTGCGGACTCAATCTTCCCCGCAAGGTGTTCGCCGGCGCTCTTTCGCCACGCGCCACCTCGGTAAACCACGGCGGAGCCGGGTGGCCGGCCGCGCTCTTTCCATCAACAAAGAGAATAGCGTGCACGCGCTGCGACTCGTGCAGTCCATGCAGGTAGTCGCGCATTTGCTCCGCGCCGCCCTTCTCGTAAGCCTGCACGGCGTCGGCCAGCAACTTTGGCTGTAACGCTTCCACTGCAGAGATCTGCCGCGTGGGCCGCATCGCCGCTGTAAGCAAAATCGCCAGCGTCAAGGACAACGCTAAGGCAACCCAGAAGGATAAAAATATCTTTAGGAAAAGGCTTCTCATCGAGTTGCGTTCTTTGCCTTCGGACGCGTCAGCGCAAAAATATAC
>QHZV01000451.1 GCA_003224785.1 Acidobacteriota bacterium | reverse complement strand
ATTGCATAGTCCCATTGTCTCGCATAGTTCAACGCCCGCACATTCGTTGCGGTACTGCAGATGATCTCCGGCCTCATAAAGCATGGTGCCGGCGGATCATGTGTCTGCGCTGCGGGCTACTGAGCAAGGTATCCGCCGTCGATCACGAGTTCGGCGCCGGTCATGAAGCTGGACTCGTCACAGGCAAGGAAAAGACAACCATTCGCGACTTCGAGCGGGGTGCCTGCGCGCTTCATCGGGGTGAGGCGGCCGATAATGTTGGCGTTGATGGCCGGGTCCTGGGCCTGGGTCAGTCAGCTGATTGGATTATATACATAATCTATGGACTCAAAATCTTTTAGTCAACCGCAAGCAGCGCTGGCCACGGGATTAGTGGCCGGTTCCCGAGTGAATTGTCGGCAACCCTTCCCCAATCCGGTTATGGAAGGTTTGCCTCGTTCCTCGGACAAGTGGGCTACAATCACCTACTACTTCGATACGGGCGAACCCGAGACTGCTCTCGCGGGCGCACTGCCGTATCTGCTGGAATTGTCGGAACGCGCCTCCCGAGCAACTCAGTCTGGCTTGCGGCTGGCCGGAACGGTATTGGGTGGGGCGGCCCATAGCTTTTTAGAAATGCTGGCTGAGGATTTTCTCTCGATGCCGCAGGACGACAAGCTGGCAATCATGCGTACCTACGCCACTGAGCACATGTCAGATCTGATTCTGGCAGACCGCACAATTTCTTACAAAAAGGAAGAACAAGAACGGGAAGCTGCCTAGATCGCCATTCTGAATTGACCGACCCTACATAGCGATAACATTCAGCTCCGTTTCTCGAATCACGGGAGTCTCCCTTTTATCATTCGCAAGATGCAAACTGCTCATCGATGTCTGCATCTCAGGTCCGCTTCGCTTGCCGGATTCACCGAGGCATTATGAGGCTGTTTGTGTTGGGATGGCTGATTCTGGCTTTGCCAGCCGTCGGTTTGGGAACGTCTTTCGATTATTCCAGCAAGGGGTCTATTGGGGCGGGTACAGCCACACTCAAAGGAAGCCTGAGAGCCGGCGGAGGTCTTACCCTCACAGTTCCACTTGTAACCGTAAATTCCCTGATTGCAACTGGAACAGTGGTCACCAGAACGGGCACACTGACGGCCACAAGTAACAGCAATGCCTTCAATTTCCTCGGCGGCAGCATCTCGATTCAGAGCGGTGGAAGTACCCTGTTCCACGGAACGTTTTCATCCGGGACGGTGACTACATTGGGGGCTTCAATCTTCAGAATCACTGGAAAGCTCGACGATGGAGCATTGATCACGCTAACGGATAGGCATCACGGTGAAGTGAATCGGGCGTCGTCGAGTAAATTAATAGTTGTTTAGGCGGCGCGACGTTCCTGCGCAGCGCTGGGATTAATTGCTATTTCTCCCAGTTGAGTCAATTTGGCATCTGCAGCCTTTTCTTCATCAAGCGTCTGCTGCAGCACATTTGCAGCCTCGCCGGCATTAAATTCTGAGTTGCCGAAACTTCTCGGGCGAGATCCGGGTGGCATCGGATGGGCGAGCACCCTTCCGCACGTGACTCGTTCTATTTTTCCCTTCCGGCAAACGCTCAATTACCAACTCCCAACGAGGATGCTTTCGCCTGGGTGCGGAATGCTGCGTGCGGAAGGTCCAACATTGCCGACGTCAGCTTCGTGTTCTCCAATATTTTCTTCAATCGCTGGTGCCGTTCCTGCTTCGCGAGAAAGTCGGCCCAAGCCTGGTCCGAAATCAGTCCCACACGCCTGCCATGCGGAGTCAGCCTGCGGTCGGCGTTGTCAATTCGCAAATGCAGTCGGAATTCAGCGCGTGAAGTAAACATTCGATACGGCTCGTTTGTGCCCTTGGAAATGAGGTCGTCAATCAGGATTGCCGTATAGGCCTCTGTGCGGTCGAGAATCAACGACGGCTCATTCTTCACTTTCAATCCTGCGTTGATCCCCGCCATCAGTCCCTGGCACGCGGCTTCTTCGTATCCTGACGTGCCATTGATTTGTCCGGCGAGAAAAAGTCCAGCAATCTTCTTAGTTTCGAGCGTGCGCGCGAGCTCAGTTGGATCAATGGCGTCGTACTCAATCGCATAACCAGGGCGCAGCATCTCTGCGGTCTCAAGTCCGGGAACGGATTTCAAGATAGAGAGCTGGATTTCTACTGGCAACGATGTGCTCATGCCGTTCACATAAATCTCGTGCGTATTCAGTCCCTCAGGTTCGAGGAAAAGTTGGTGTGTGGTCTTATCGGGAAATTTGACGATCTTGTCCTCGATCGACGGACAATATCGCGGGCCAATCGATTGAATCTGGCCACTGTACATCGGCGAGCGATGCACGTTCTCGCGAATGATGCGGTGCGTTTCGGGCGTGGTCCAGGCTATATAGCACGGCACCTGCTTATCGTGATGCGCTACGCGCTTGGTGCGAAAACTGAACGGCGTGGGATCGGTATCGCCCGGCTGAATTTGAAACTTCGACCAATCAACCGTGCGGCCATCGAGCCGAGGCGGGGTCCCAGTCTTCAGGCGGCATCCGCGCAAGCCGAGCTTTTTCAGCGCCTCGCCGAGCAGGATCGCGTTTGGTTCACCGGAACGCCCAGCGGGATATTGCTGCTCTCCACAGTGGATCAGCCCGTTGAGAAAAGTGCCGGTTGTGATGATGACTGCCTGAGCACCGACGGTGCGGCCATCACGAAGTTTGACTCCCAGAATGCGGCTGGGAACGGATTCTTCGTTAGTCGTACGTAGCGCGTCGTCCGCAAGATCAACATCCCCAGCGTCCGCCAAATGCGCGGAAGGACGGGGCACCCCAGTTTCGGGTTTTTCGACGGACGACGAACGACCAACGACCAACGACGGTTCTTCCAGAA